>CAYOFJ010000036.1:0-12432 GCA_964403065.1 uncultured Halanaerobiaceae bacterium
AGGGTGATTAAATGGATTTCAAAGTAAGGTCTGCAGATAAAATCGATGATGTTTTAGAAATTCCCGGTGACAAGTCAATATCACATCGCAGTCTAATTATAAGTTCTTTAGCCAGCGGGAAAAGCAGAATAAAAGGATTGTTAGAGGCTGAAGATTGTTTAAAAACCCTTGAAGTTATGAGAAATTTGGGTGTAAGGATAAAAAGGGAAGATGCCGGAGAATATACTATTATTGGCAGCGGTATTGAAGGACTGCAGGAACCTGATTGTGTACTTGATTGTGGTAATTCCGGGACAGGTATGAGATTAATGTCGGGAATTTTAGCCGGCCAGGATTTTTATGCGGTTCTCAGTGGTGATAGTTCTTTGCGAAATAGACCAATGGAGAGAATTAAAAAACCTCTGAAGCAGATGGGAGCTAAAATTTGGTCACGTGCTGACGGATTGGCCCCTATAAGCATAAAAGGAGAAGATTTAACTGGCATATTTTATGAACAGAAAGTCGCCAGTGCTCAGGTGAAATCCTGTATTTTACTTGCAGGGCTGTTTGCCCGGGGTGCGACGACAATAAGAGAGCCGGCAGCTTCTCGCGATCATACCGAGAGAATGCTGGCAGATGCAGGTGTTAATATCTCTGTAGAAGCCAAGGAAATCACTCTTACAGAGGAAAACCACAATATTAATCCATTGGATATAAAAGTGCCCGGGGATATTTCTTCAGCTGCCTTTTTACTGGCAGCTGCTCTAATTGTCCCCCGGGCGAAGATTAAAATAAAAAATGTGGGTGTAAATCCCACACGCAGTGGCCTGTTTAAAGTATTAGAAAAGATGGGCGCAAAAATTGAACTAAACAATCACAGAATTACAAGTGGTGAACCGGCAGCAGATATTGAAGCAAGAAGCAGTTCTTTACAGGCCGTGGAAATAAAAGGTGACATAATTCCTAAATTGCTGGATGAAATACCTATACTGTCTATTTTAGCAACTCAGGCTGAAGGCAGGACAATAATAAGAGATGCGGAAGAATTAAGGGTTAAAGAAACTGATCGTCTGGCTGCTATGGCCGATATTATAGAAAAATTTGGTGGTAGAGTCGAGGAATTACAGGACGGTCTTATAATTGATGGTCCCGTAAATTTACAGGGGAATATTTCTATAGCAAGCCGACAGGATCACCGAATAGCTATGTCGGCTGCTGTAGCAGGACTTGTTGCTGAAGGACCGGTAAAAATAGTAAATAGTGAAACAATCAACACTTCTTTTCCTGAATTTATTGAGATAATGGAAAATTTCTTTGGGAGGAATTGACATTGATAGTTATTATGGAATATGATTCAACTGAAGAGGAATTAAATGAGATTTTAGATTTAATACAGGCAGAGAATTTCGAAACTCATTTATCACAGGGTATAGAAAAAACTATAGTAGGTTTGATAGGTGATAGTAAGGGGAAAGAACAACTCCGGAATAGACTTCTATCGTATGACCAGGTGGAAAAAGTTATACCAGTTATGGAACCTTATAAATTAACCAGCTGGAAATTCGCTCCCGAAAAAACAGTAATAGAAATTGGTGAAGTTAAAATTGGAGCTAAAAAACCGGTAGTGATGGCTGGGCCCTGTTCTGTAGAAAACAGAGATCAAATCTTGCAGACTGCCAGAATTGTAGCTGAAAGAGGAGCTGAGGTTTTGAGAGGAGGAGCATTTAAACCCCGCACCTCTCCTTATTCATTTCAGGGTTTGGGAGAAAAAGGACTGGAATTGTTGGCTATGGCCAGAGAGGAAACGGGACTCAAAATTATAACTGAACTTATGGATACCGAGCATACTGAAATGGTAAATGAGTATACGGATATAATCCAAATAGGTTCCCGCAATATGAAAAATTATGCTTTGTTAAAAGAAGTGGGCAAACTCGATACTCCGGTAATGTTAAAAAGAGGTATGGCTTCTACCATAAAAGATTGGCTGCTGGCTGCAGAATATATAATGAGTGAAGGCAATCAAAAAGTTATGTTATGTGAAAGGGGAATAAAAACATTTTGTGAAGAGACCAGATATACCATGGATTTGAGCGCAATTCCTCTTGTACGTGAAAAAAGTCATCTGCCAATTATAGCAGACCCCAGTCATGGAACCGGGCGCTGGGAATTAGTTTCTCCGATGGCAAGAGCAGCTATAGCGGCAGGAGCTGATGGTCTTTTGGTAGAGGTTCATCCTCAACCCAAACAAGCTCTTTCAGATGGACCACAGTCTTTAAAACCTGATAGATTTGAAGAGTTGATGCAGGAGATCGATAGTTTAACTGGAGGACTTAAGGAGATAAATACAAAGCCGGGTTTGAGAGAGTGAGGGATGAATTTGAGTGAAGGGCAATTTGAAACTGCTGCTATTATAGGTTTGGGCCTTATGGGGGCTTCTCTGGCTGCAGCTTTCAAAAAAAATAATGCAGTGAATAAAGTTATTGGATATGATTGTAATCCGGAAACTATAAAAAAAGCCAGCCAACTTGAATTTATTGATGAGCAATTTCTGGGAACAAAGTCTGATTACAAAAATTTAAAAACGGCGGATATTGTGATAATAGCTGTGCCAGTAAAAAAAATACCTGAAATTTTAGCGGATATAAAGGGGAAAGCTGCCAGAGATTCGATGGTGATTGATGTTGGCAGCTCCAAATCTTTTGTTATGAAAGAAGCTGCTAAAATATTTTCTTCTCCTCCGGAAATAAATTTTATTGGAGGGCATCCCCTTTGTGGCTCGGAAAAATCCGGAATAGATAATTATAATCCAGAACTTTTTCAAAATCAAAAAATGATTTTAACGCCGGTAAGAAAACTTTATCGAAATACATTTGACCAACTGCAACTGGTAAACTTTTTTAGCAGGATTGGTCTGGCTATGAAATCAATGAGACCTGAAGAGCATGATAGAAAAATGGCTTACATCAGTCATTTGCCTCAGATTGGAGCTTCTTCCCTGGCTTTAGTTTTAGAAGGTGAAGAAGATCTGGGGGAATTATTACAGCTGGCCGGTACAGGTTTTGCTGATACCACCAGATTGGCAGGCAGTGATCCGGACATGTGGCGTGATATTGTTCTCACAAATAGAGAAAATATTGTTTCGGTTATTGCGCAGCTGCAGGAAATTTTGCAGGAATTACGAAATAATTTAGAAAATAATAACAAAGACGAAATCCTACGTTTTTTCCAGGAGGCTGTCCGTTTGAGAAATGAATTTATCTCCAGGAAAGGAGACTAGCAGGTTATGTTTGAATATATTACAGCTGGGGAATCTCATGGTCCGCAAATTACAGCAGTGATAAAAAATCTACCCTCGGGGCTAAATCTAGATATTTCTGAAATTAATCACCAGCTTTATAGACGCCAGCAGGGTTACGGCCGCGGGGGAAGAATGGAAATTGAAGCGGATGAAGTTGCCATAAAGTCTGGAGTTAGAAAGGGACAGACTTTAGGTAGTCCTTTAACAATGGTTATTAAAAATCAAGATTGGGAAAACTGGCAGGAGACTATGAGTATAGAAAAAGAAGAGAATCTGGATGATTTTAAAGAAGAGGATAAAGTCACACAGCCCAGACCAGGCCATGCAGATTTAGTAGGTGCAGTAAAATTTAATTTTTCAGATATGCGCAATGCTTTAGAAAGAGCCAGTGCCAGAGAAACTGCCGCCAGGACTGCTGTAGGTTCAGTTTGCAGACAATTTATTTCCCGATTTGGAATAAAAATTTACAGCCATGTAATTCAAATTGGAGATGTGCAAGCTCCTGAATATTCAGGGGAAGATCCTGAAAAGTTTTTTTCTCGTGTGGAAGCATCTGATTTGAGATGTGGTTCCAAAGAGCGGGAAAATGAAATGAAAAGCCTTATTAATAAATGGCGTGAAAAAGGTGACTCTGTTGGAGGAGTATTTGAGATTATTGTGACTGGTGTTCCGATTGGTCTGGGAAGTTATGTAAACTGGGATGAGAAATTAGAAGCTAAATTAGCTCAAGCCATTATGAGCATCCAGGCTATTAAAGGTGTAGAGGTAGGAGCTGGCTTTGCAGGAGCAGCTAAACCTGGGTCAGAATTTCATGATGAAATATTTTATAATGAGCAGGAGGGTTTTAATCGTTCTAGCAATAATGCTGGTGGATTTGAAGGAGGAGTAACAAATGGAGAGTATATTAGCATAAAAGCTGCTATGAAACCTATCCCTACTCTTGCCACTCCTCTACAAACTGTGGATTTTTCCAGCAAAGAGAGGGCTAAAGCAGCACGGGAAAGAGCAGATGTTTGTGCTGTACCTTCTGCTAGTATAGTGGGCGAAGCTGTAACAGCAATAGAAATTGCCGGTGGCTTTGCTGAAAAATTTGGCGGTGATAATATGGAGGAAATTTCAGCCAACTACAACACTTACAAAGAGTATATAAGAGATATATAATTTTATTGATTTATCTCGCTGGTGTATAATATTTTGTACTAAGGGGATTTGTTATTAAATAGCTTATTTAAGTAAATATTGTATCTGGAGGCTTGTCTGTTTTGGAAAAATTTCATGTGGATTTAGGAGACAGAGGTTATCCAATTTATATAGGATCTGAAAACCTCAAATTGCTGGGAAAGAAATTGAGAGAAAACTTTCCCGATCAAAGAAAAATTTTGCTGGCCACTGATGCAAATGTAGATAAAATTTATACCTCTTTACTACAAAAAAATCTAGAAAAAAGTGATTTCGAGGTTACAAAAATAGTTGTTTCTCCAGGAGAAGCAACTAAAAATCTTGAGAAAACAGCAAATTTTTTTGACAGACTTGTTGAAAACAATTTTGCACGAGATTCTATTGTGTTAAGTCTGGGAGGGGGAGTAGTAGGAGATCTGGCCGGGTTTGCTGCAGCTACTTATATGCGGGGTATAAATTTTATTCAGGTTCCCACAAGTTTGCTGGCTCAAGTGGACAGCAGTGTAGGAGGTAAAGTAGCCGTAAATCATCCTCAGGGTAAAAATTTGATTGGAGCATTTTATCAGCCCGAAATGGTTTATATGGATGTCAGTGTTTTAAAGACTCTGCCTGATAGAGAATTTAAAGCCGGAATGGCAGAGGTTATTAAACATGGTTTTGGGCTGGATGAAGAGTATTTTAAGTATATAAAAAACCACAGTGAGGAAATACTATCTTATGATTATAAAGTTTTAACCAGAATGATTTTGCGTTCATGTCAGATTAAAAAGAAAATCGTAGAACAGGATGAAAAGGAAAAAGGAGAAAGAGCAAAATTGAATTTGGGGCATACAATTGCTCATGCTCTGGAAACTGTCTATGATTATAATAAAATCAATCACGGAGAAGCAGTGGCCCTGGGAATGGTGGTTGAAAGTTATCTGGCCAAATATGAAGGAATTATTGACCAAAATGTCATAGATGAATTAGTTAATTTATTGAAAAGTATGGAGCTGCCTATTTCTTTATCTCCGGGGGTTTCCGGAAAAAATTTGATAAAAATGATGCAGAGTGATAAAAAAATACGAAGAGGTAAAGTTCAAATGGCCCTCCCGCAAAAAATTGGTAGTACAGTTTTATTTCGAGATTGGAGCCAGGACAAACTGCTGAAAGCAATTAAAACTGTGACTGAATCGAATTTAATTGAATAGCTAGTTTAGATAAAAACCATTTAATTAAAATTTTTGTATTAATATGATATAATTTTTTCAGATGAAACTGTAATACTGGAGGTGATGATGATTGCTAAATCCGATGATCCCGTAAAAAATGGCAATAAAGCTGGTATTTGCGATACAAAAAAGTCTGCCAGCAAAAAAATACCTTTTCTAATCACCAGCTCCTATTTTCTTTCGTTTTTATTTATAAGAATAGCTGTAATAATAGCCGGTTCAGTTCAAAGCCCGGCTTCTCAAGCCGCTAAAGCGGGAGAATTGAGATTTTATGTAGGAACAAATATTATTCTTTTTGGCTATCACATTCATCATTTAGTACCGGGTATTTTGCTTATCGGTCTTGCAGGCTGGTTTGCCATTGTGGGATCAGATTTCTTTTCGCGCGGGGAACTGGCTATTATGTATGGAATTGGTCTGGGATTGTTTATGGATGAGGTAGGAATGCTGCTTTCCTGGGGAGATTATTGGTCTACCACCACTTATATTTTGAGTCTGTTACTGGCAGGAATATTTTTGAATGTCATTTATTTTCCTGATTTTTGGTCAGAGGTGAGAGGGCATTTAAAGCATGCCAATCCCCAGAGGTTCGTTGCTGCCACAGAAAATAGAAGAAATCTTGTACTCAGGGGGGTAGATAGAATGGCCAAAGAAGCTGAAAACACCAGTAAAGTCACCCTTACATTTTCAGGAATTATATATATTGTAGTGGGAGTATTAATTATTGCTTACCCGGGTCTGGTTTATTACTGGGTGGCCGGAGGATTTTTGCTTCAGGGTATATCTTCTCTTGTGCAGGCCTGGAAATCGTAATATAAATTTAGTTCATAGATTACCTGCTATCCAATTACAGCGATCTACTCTGAGTTTTTCAGGGTCCTCGTCACTATTTTCCGGGAAAAGTTCAAACATTTTTTTGCCAGCATTCACGAGATCCTTTAAATAGTGCGGTTCATAGGCTGCTTTACCTCGACCGTGGGCATCAGCAATCAGGACCTGGCAGAATTGTTTAAACGAGAGAGGAGATTTTTTAATATCTGTAAGTAAATCAACTTTCGTACCAGGACGTAATTTGGGGAAATAATGACCTTTCATGTGCAGCCGAGCTGCTGTTAAAGCAGCTTCTTCCCAGTAAGAAATAATTCCCAATCGTCGAGAAAAGTTTTTAATGTATTTTTCAGCGTTTTTTTCATGATCATAATGATGCGGCTGTTCAATTTCAGGTGTGCTTTGCTTGCCAAAATCATGCAAAAGAGCTGAATATCTTACCATACCATCAAAAGTAATACGGGCTGCTTCATTTATAACCAGGAGTGAATGCTGGAAAGCATCGCCTTCAGGATGGCCATCCTCCGGCTGTTTTACTCCTTTCAACTGATAAAGTTCATATAAACATTGCCGGTATCTTTTTTCATCAAGTTTCATCAATTTTTTACCAGGGCTGTCTGAATATAATATTGTTTTAAATTTGCTGCCCGAACATATCATATTATTTCACCTGATAATAATATTCTTTCAAATAGATTCGATTCCTGCCTGACAGGTAATAATATTACCGAACTTTTTATCAGATTTTTATTATTGCGGTTTGAGGATTTGGTTAAAACTTGTTTTAGCTCACCCTTAAAATGATTCTAATAAGCTTAAGCAATTTAAAAGTTCATATTTATTTATCTAACATTATTTTGAGATGAATTTATTTGACATTTTTCTCACAAAAGCATATAATAGTAGTGGTGATTAAGTTTTAGTATTATTTTAATTTAAAAATATATTTACAGGGGGTTTAGTTATGAAAAAGGTTTTTATAATGGTGCTGGCGGTTGCTGTGATTTTTGGCATGGGTTTTGTTGTGGAAGCAGACGGACATATTGAAGATGGTGAGTACGTAGGTTATTCAGAAGCAGATGAAAATGGCTTTGTAGAAGCAGTTGTTGATATTGAGAATGAAGAAATTACTTCAGTTGAGCTGACTGAGTATACTGACCTTTATCTTGCTAAGGGAGAGGATTACCCGTGGGACGAATGGCATGAAGCTATGGAAGTTCTTCCTGAAAGATTTGTAGAGGCCAATTCCAGTGATGTTGATGTAGTATCTGGCGCCACAGGTACAAGTGAAAAAGCAATGGGCGCTGTTGATATGGCTCTCCAGAAGGCTGAAGGTGTAGAACAGTTTGATGGCACCTTTCTTGGCCGGTCTGGTGAAACTGATCGAGGTAACTGGGGTGTTGCCTGGGTTAATGTAGAAGAAAATGAGATAGTTGATGTACGTTTGGAAGAAGCCACTGATGAAGAAGAGTTTAAAGACGAAGACTATCAATGGGATGAGTTCCATGAAGCTCAGGAAGAAATGCCTGAATGGTTTATAGAAGCTGACGGTCCTGATGTGGATATTTACAGTGGTGCTACCAGCAGTTCAGAACTCTGGATGGAAGCTGTCCAAAATGCTCTGGAAAAAGCTGGATGGGATTTTGAGTAATTCAAAATTAGTAAATTGAGAACTGGAAAATTTTGAAGGATCAAATAAAAAATAAATAACCAGCTAACAAATCAAACAAAAACCCTGCCCTGCCTATTTAGGGCAGGGTTTTTTTACACTGATAATTATACAAGATTGAGCAAGCAAACTATTCTTGCTCTCTTTTGAATCTATTGTTATAATATTTTTAAAAGACTACATTTGCCGGCATACTATTAAATATAAGAGGGGATTTATATGTGGCAGCCTGTGACTTTTGAAGAGAAACTGATAAAAAGGTATTATGATAATCATGAGGGAAAACTTTATTTAGAAGTTAAAGTTGGGGATTCAAAAAATGATGAGTCAATTATGCTTAAGGGGTTAATGTTAAAATCGAAAGAGGATAGTGAAGTATATCTGCCGGAAGATTACACTTCTACCAGATTATATGAGGAAATTGAAAAAAATGATGTTAGAATTCTGGAAAGCTGTCATACGCTTAATAGTGATAAAATAGGCAAGTTACTTGTTGAAGCGGAAATTATCAATAAACTTTTTTCACCTTCGAGTACAGAAAAGATTATTTTATGTAGTGAAAAAAATGATATTTTAACTGAAATATGTAATAACTATCAAATTAAGATTATTTTATATGATGAAGATAAATTTGATAGTATTAGTAAAATGAGAGGTCGTGGCAGAGAAAAATTCATTGATATCAGGAAAAGCCCGGATAGCAGCAGGCGTAAAGCTTTTTTGCAGGGGTGGAGGGATGCTGTAAAAGGTGATTTATATACAGGAGCTTATCAATACAAGACTCATGCTAATATGGGTAATTTATTTGGCTGGATCTATGGTGATACTACTGATAAATTTAGAGAGGAAACCTGGAGAAAATATGTAGAAAACAGCCAGGGAGAATGGAAAAAAAATTAATTTAGATTCTTTTAATGGCAAAAAATATTATTGTAAAATAAAAAATAATACCGGAAACAATTGTATTAATTGATCCGGTATCTTATTATACTTTAAATTAATCCTGTTTTATTATATTAAACAGTTTAATACCCTAATTATTCAAAAACCTTATATATTTAATATCTAAATAAGGCGCAGATATTAGAATCTTCCGGAAAATTTTCTTCTTCAAAGAGATATATTTCTCCTCCAGTCTTTAAAGTATTAATAGCGGCATAATTCACCAGATCATATCCTTGTGGGGAAGGTATGTCAAATTCAATTTCTCCCTGGTCAGGCTTATAAACACCCATTTTTGTCCTGTTAGCTGTAAGCATAAGAGTATCTATACGTCCTTGATAAGAAGCGGGTACTATTTCTTCGATACTTGCTGAAGTATTATCACTGCCTTTGGCTTCTCTGTATTTTTTAGCTGTTTCATTATAAGGTTGTTTAAAATGTGGTTTTATTATCGGGCGTGCTCTTTCTAGAAGTTCCTGGGAGGATAGTTTGTCCGGGCTGCCCTGAACAAAATTTTTCAGCATATTTGCGTCTTCAAAAACATCTTTCAGGTGGGGGAAAATATCTTTTACACACATTACCAGCAGGGGAATACTTTTTTCTTTTAGATAAGGATTAATTGAATTTTTGATTTCTTTTAGATATCTAAGTAATTCAGTGGGAACTTTTTGATCTCTATCATCGTGGCCATGATGAATAACCGATGTTCCTCCTTTTGCTGCAGAATGTTGTTGGGTGGACGATTCTCGGTCCTGGTCAGCAATCATTTCTTCTATGCCCTGGGGCAAATCTTCAATTTCTAATTTTTCGATTTCCTGGAGAGTACCTTGGAATATTCGACAGCTATTCCTGCTTACTGCCAGTAGAAAAAATCTTTTTTCAGAAAAGATTTCAGATATATATGGTTTAATATGAAAATATTTTTCCACTATAAGTTCTGAGTCAAATTTTATTGGCAGGCGGTAATAATTGAAAGTGTTTCTATCCTTTAACATTACCAGACCACTGCTTTGATTGAGCCAAAAGTCCCTTTTATTGAGATGTTCTTCTAAGGGCGCAATAAATTTTTGGGCTTCTTCTTCCGAAAAATTCCATTTACTTTTAAGTTTTTTTTCGCCTTCCCTTATCAAGTTTTTAAAGCGAATTTTCATCTTGTCTACGGCTTCTCCAGCAATCTGTTTAGTAGGCATCAATAATGTTAAACAGGGTTCGGCACTGCTGGACAGAGTTTCTTCAATTTCACTTTTTTTGATTTCATCCATGGAATTTTCCCCCTGTCTAATTTTTAAATATTTTTAAATATTCTGTTATACTTCTATCTTTAATAATATCAGAGGGTTTTTATCTTTGCAACAGAATTTTAATCAATGTTTGACTTTATTTTTACTTTAAAAAAGATTATAATTATATTGAAGTCATTAATGGCAATAGAAAAGTATTTTGATTTTCACAGCCAAAATTTTAAAGGGAGGGCTAAACATGATCGTAATTGGAGAGTTAATAAACACAAGTCGGGAAGGACTGGAAGAAGCAGTAAAGGAGAGGGATACTGAGTTTATCCAGAATTTGGCTAAAAAACAGGAAGATGCAGGTGCTTCTTATGTTGATGTGAATTGTGGTACTTTAATTAAAGAAGAGGAGGAAGCACTTGAATGGTTGGTTGAAACTGCACAGGAAGTAGTAGATGTGCCTCTAGCCATAGACAGCCCCAATCCTGATGCTATGAAAAGAGGCCTGGAAAAACATGAAGGTCAAGCACTGATTAATTCCATAACAGATGAAGAAGAGAGATATGAAGCTTTACTCCCTCTGGTAAAAGAATATGATGCTAAAGTAATAGCTTTATGTATGGAAGATGAGGGAATGCCCGATGACTGTGAAGACAGAGTAAGAATAGCAACCAGCCTTGTTGACAAATTAAAAGCTGATGGAGTTGAGGAAGATAGAATATTTGTAGATCCTATTATTCAACCTATAGGAACGGATCAAGAGATGGGCCTGCATATATTAAACGCAATTGAAGAAATCTCTGACAAATATTCTGATATACATATTACCTGTGGTTTGAGTAATATTTCTCATGGCATGCCCCAGCGTGCATTGCTTAATAGAGCATTTTGTGTGCTGGCAATGAGTCGGGGATTGGACAGCGCTATTATCGATCCCACTGATGAACATTTAATGTCACTGGCCACTGCTTCGGAGACTCTTCTAGGTGAAGATGAAGGATGTATGAATTATCTCCAAAAATCCCGCGCAGATGATCTGGTAGTCTAAATCTTGTTTCACAGGTAAAAAGTTTATTATTTAATTAATGAAATTTCAATGTTAGTAAAGATGTAGTTTTAAGTTCAACAGTTAGTATTTTTCCCGGTGATGGAATACATCCCGGGATTATTTTATTTGCTCAGATATTTCTGTGAAAATTGTTCTTCCTCTGGCAGGAACCATTATGGTTATATAATAATTTTCTTCATCAATTTCAATTATTTCTGTTGTGGTATTAATTTGATCTTTATCGGAGGAATATAGACACTTAAATTTAGCACCTGGATCATTTAAATCACTATCTATCATTACTTTAACTGTTATATTGCTATCTAAATTACAGTTTATCGCCAGCAAAAATTCTTTTTGACTAAAAATTCGAGACCAGGTAATTATGCCTTTATATCTTTCATCTTCAGGTTTTTTAGGATTGGAAAATTTATTATCATTTATCGGAGAAATTCTGCGCAAATATTGTCTCCCCATTTTTAATGTATCATGATTTTGTCTCAGACGAGATAATTTGCTTATTTCCTGATATACTGGATGATCTTTATTAAAAAAGCTTTTACCCTGGGAGCGGAATGCCCCAAAGCTTCCTCCAAACATTGCTTCTCTAACATATTTATCATGGTCACCACTGCCATCAAAAGCCTGCTCTGTTCCATAGTATACACAGGGAATTCCTAGAGAAAATAAATTTAAGAAAATAGCGTTCTTAAGCAGGGAAGATGTTTTTTTGTCCGCGGAAAATCTTTCTTTATGGCTCTGTTGATACACCATGTCATGATCATCAAACATTGTAATCACATTGTTTCTAAACCATTTATGTTCATTTTCCGATGAAATTTTGGTGTTTTTAAATATGGAAAAATAATCTTCTGCTGATGCATATCCTTTAGTAACATTTTCTAAATTTTGGGGGATTTTATTTATACCCAGAGCGGCATTAAGCCCTGTACTATCACAGATTTCTTTGGCAAATGACATACCCCCTGTAATTTCACCTATAATATAAAAATTCTTTTTTCCCAGAGTATGAGCGAACTCCCTAA
>CAYOFJ010000037.1:0-12279 GCA_964403065.1 uncultured Halanaerobiaceae bacterium
AGTCACCGCCAGCAGAAGAGGAGGACGACCAGAACAATGATGATAGATAGATCCGGGAACCTCCTCAACTGGCAATAGCCTGAAAAAACGGATGGGAGGCCCGGAAACATGAGCTGGAAAAAAGTTATAATTATGCTTGTGCTGCTGTCAGCATTATTGGGCATCCCATTTTATTTTTATACAGCAGGTTATGTTGACTCCTGGCAGCAGCAGTTAATTTTAGACCTGGAAAACAGATTTAATTTAGAAATAGATTATCAAGATGTTAACTTACTACCAGTAAATAGATTTAGTATTGGGGAACTTTATGTCTCAGGGGATGAATTTTCTCTGGAAATATCTCAACTCAATATTTATTATGATCTTAATAGATTTTTATCCAGACTTTACCGCGAGCGCCTGGAAATAGAGCTGGTTCCAGCCGTACTTGACAGCCTGGAGGTTATAGAAGCTGAGGGTTTAAAGGGTGAAGTTAACAGGCCTGAAGCTGAAAATTTACAGATTCAGGAGTTTGGTACCGGAGCTGAGATCGATCCTCTGATAATCTGGGATTATTTGCCTTCACTGCCCACCCGGGCTCAAATTGTGATAAATGATGGCAGTATATCCTACTCCGAATTCGGTGGGGAAGCCAAAATAGATGCTCTCAAAGTTGAAGCTGCCAGCCCTACTAGAGAAGAACTGGAGCTGGCGGCCGCCGGAAATGTAGAAGTTACCGGTCTGGAACTCCCGGGTTTTAACCCGGATTCTTTAGCTTTTACAGAAGTAGTTGTTGATTCCAGCCTGGCCAGAGATAGCTGGGCCCTGGACACACAGCTGCAGCTGCAGTTATCCGAGGGATCACTGGAAATGCTGGCAGAACAGCAGGATATAGGTCTGGACTCCATAAATTATGAGGGCTTAAGCCCTCAGCGGATATCTGCCAGTTTAGAAGGCAGCGGCAGTGAATTGAAAAGAATGCAGATCGATGGCAGCGGTAGCCTGGAGAGCTTGAGCCTGGAAGCTGATTCTCAGACAGCAGCAGAGTTTTCACCTGATATTGATTTTTCCGGTCAGCCGGAAATAGAAATCACCGAACTCAACTGGGATGTTAATTATGACCAGGAGTCAGGAAATATCTACCTGCCCGCTTTGGAATTTTCCCTGTTCCAGGGGGAGTTTTCTGGCAGTGGTTATGTTTCTGCTGTAAATCCCGATGAGGATTTTCTCTTAGAGCTGGAGGGAAAAGACATAAATTTAGATGATGTTCTGGCTGTGGCGGGAGAAGACAACCTGGAAGAGCAGCGAGAAATTTCTTCCTATCAGGTCGGCACAGGAAATATTAGGCTTCAGACCTTCACTGGTGACGATGGTCCGGAGATGGAAATTACTGCAGATATAGCCGAGTCTTCTGTGAATGGGGAAGAATTTACCGGTCAATTTCAGGCTTACTGGCAGCAGGAGATGCTTACAGTGGAACAGGCAGAAATCGATTTTGGGGCATTTTCTTCCCCGCGTGATCATCTGGAAACCGGGGAAACAGAGGAGGAACCGGAAAATAAGCAGCAAAAAATTGATATGACGGGTGTTCTCGACACTAACACTCTGGATTATGATTTTGATTTACAGGCAAAAAATCTTTCAGTAGATCTGCTGGAAAACTTTTTGCTGGATGAATCTTATGATCTTTTTGTACAGTCCGAAACGTTAGCTGAATACTGGCCCCGGGGAGGTTTGATGAATTTCAAGTTGAATGGTGCGGGCCAGGGAACCGATTTCGAAGAATTTCAGACCTGGGCTGAAGTTAATATTGATCAGTTAAAAGTGGATGATTTCCCGCGAGCAACTCTGCAGGGGGAGGTATGGTTTAGTGATGGTAAACTTGATGTAAGTTTGTTCACCCTGGAAACATCTCCACTCAGGCTGGATATAACCGGTGTGATAGATGTATATCAGGAAGATTTAGATTTGCGGCTGGAAACAGATACAGTGAATCTGCAGGAAATGACCCGGATATTCCCGGCGGAAACTGAAGAATTAGCAGAAGAGATAAGTGGTGAAGCCGAGTTGACCGGCCGGATTACTGGAGGATTTACTGGGCCAAATTTATCAGCAGTAGTTCATGTGCCCCGGGCAGATATCGCGGGCCTGGAAATCAGGGAAGGCTGGGGAGAAATTAGCTTTTTGCATGAGGAAGAAAAATTGCTGCTGGAAGAGCTGGACTTTCGCAGCCGGGAAGCCAGTGTCATCAGTCAGGGCAGCCTGGATATTTCCCCTGCAGATGCATCTTATCTAGACCTGGATATGGATATAGAGAATTTATCTTATGAATATATAAATGACCTTTTTGATCTGGAGCTGCCTTTAACCGGGGACGTAGGAGGATATGTCAACATTTACGGGCCATTAGATGATATCAGAGTTTCTTCTCAGGCCCGGTCTGCCAGCACTGTATTTGCCCCGGAATTTGCACCTGAATTCACTCTGGAGTTTAAAAATTCTCGTTCCAATTTTTACTGGCAGCAGGGTGAACCATTTCAGGTAATAGATCTTCATATGGAAAGGGAGCAGGCTGTTTTCAATATGGATGCGGATTTTGATAGTGATCATTTTACGGCAGATTTCCATCTGCAGAATTATCAGCTGCAGCATGCTGTCGCTGAGCTTCCTCAGCTTAATTATGATATTGCCGGCAGTGCAGATATATCCGGCCAGGCTTCGGGCAGTTATGAAGATCCTAATGCTCGCGCCGAACTGGAAGTTGCTGATATAAGTCTGCAGGAGATGTTACTGGGCAGTTTAACAGGTGAGGCCCAACTTGAGCAGGGAGAGTTAGTAATTCCCGGTGCCCGGTGGGAGCCGGGTTCGGGCCGTTTAGAAATCGGCGGCCGGATAAATAATATTATATCAGAGAGGGAGCCAGAGCTGGATTTATCTTTACAGGTTGAGGAACTGGAGCCGGATTATTATCTGCAGCAGTTGGGATATGAGCTGGAATTTCCCATACCTTATTATTTTACGGGTAATATTAACCTAACTGGAACAGCAGCAGACCCTGCCGCCCGGATAGATGCCAGTTTGATAGGTGAAGAGTTCGGCTGGGGTGAAATTAATCTTTCCGGAGAAATAAGTGACCATTATGATCTCTCATTGTTTGGCTCTGGAATTCAGCTTTCCTATATGGTCGGTGAGCTGCCCGTAGATTATGCCGACTTACAGGGAGGAATACAGGTGGAAGGTGAGCTTGCCGGTCCTCTTGAGTCCCCTCGAGCTGAGCTGGCCACCAGAATTCTGGATGTTAGAATTAATGGCTATAATTTACAGGAGGTCACGGGAAAAGCTGTACTGGATGAAGATTTAAATCTCAGTTTACAGCAGGAACTTCTGGCCGGTCCTGACAGCAGTTTGAATGTAAATGCTGACTTTTCTTTACAGGAAGAAATACAGGAAGGGAGTTTTATCGTCAGCGCAGAAGATTTTTCTCTTGATGTAGTTGAGAATTTCCTGCCCCAGGAAATGAGTCTGACCGGTAAATTAAATGGTGAAGTGGAAGGGCGGGGAAGTTTAACAGACCCGCAGCTTTCCGGCCGACTGGATGTTAACCTGGATGAGCTCGATATAGGACAACCTGAAAATATTGCCGGCTCTACCGGACTTTTGTTTGCAGAGGATAAAGTTGAGGTGGTAGATACCAGTTTCCAGATGGGAGAAGGTAGCCTGGATATTTCGGGGTTTGCCACCCTGGCGGATCTGGAAGATATCTGGGATATTGAGGTGCAAGCTGATGATCTGCCGGTGGAATATGAAGGCAGCACCGCTGATATAAGCGGTGAACTGGAGATTTCTGGTGCGCTCTATTCACCTCAAATCACAGGCAGCACCCGGTTTGATAACCTGATAGCTGTTCTGCCCGAAGGAGAAACAGAAGTTCCCGAGCAGGTTTCTACCGGAGAAGGTGAGTTTAATCCCCGGGCTGATATTACGGTAAATGTAGGACGGGACAATTATGTTCAGCATGAAAATGCTGAAATTAAAATAGAAGAAGGCAATCTGCGTTTAATATATCGGGATAGGCTCACAATCGAGGGACGTTTAACTTCGCGTCAGGGGTGGGCTTTTTTCTATAATAATCGCTTTTCACTGGAATCTGCTCGAGTGGAGTTTGCTTCCAGCAGAGGAGTTATTCCCAGAATTAATGTCAGAGCTGCCACCAGAACTCAGGGCACCAATATTACAGTGAATATTGAAGGAACTCCCGATAATATTACCACTTCGTTTACTTCCACCCCGGAGATGAGTGAACAGGAAATACTGGGTCTATTGACCCGCAGAGGAGGAGTGGGGGGATTTATCAGCGGTGAAGATCGTTCAATTCCCGGATTGATCTTTCAGGAAACCAGAAGATTTATCAGTGATACTTTACAGCTGCAGATACTGGGCTGGCAGCGTACTCTGCGCGAGCAGCTGGAACTTGATAGACTGGAAATTATCACTCATGATTTGGGCTGGGATGAGGAAGTTTCACTTTATGTAGGTAAGGATCTGACCGATCGACTTTATATAGAAACTCAGAGCGAATTTGGTTCTGACAACCATCAAACCGATGTTATTTTGGATTATGCTCTATCAGAATATACTTCTTTAGGAGTTAACCTTCAGGATATAAATCCTGAAGGCTGGAAAGATTACTCCATTACTATCGAAACCGGCATAGAATTTTAGGTGAAGGTCAGAGACATTAGAAAAGCTGACATTAAAATAAATATTATGTCGGACAATAATTAAAGCTGGAATTTTTAATAAGTTGAGGAGGTAATGTATAGGTATGAAGAAAATTTTTGTAATGACAGCTGTTGTTCTGGCAATTGCTTTTATTTTGCCGCAGACGGCCGGTGCTCAGGATGTGGTAGCAGAAATAACCATAGAGGGCAATGAAAATATTTCCGAGCAGTTGATCAGAGAGGAGATCACTACCGAACCCGGTGATGAATATGACCGCGAACAGCTGCGGGCAGATATGGAAGCTGTGTATGATATGGGTTATTTTGATGATGTAAATGTGAATTTTTCTTCTGGTCCTGAAGGGCTGGAAGCAGTGTTTAGAGTCGAGGAATTCCCTCAAATTTCAACTTTAGAAATTTCCGGGCTGGAAGAGGTGTATGAGCAGGAAGAAATCAAAGAAGTTTTGGGTGTGGCCACGGGAGAAGTATTGAATGTCAACAGATTAAACGAAGGACTTAGAAATTTAAATTTCAAATTTCAGGAAGATGGATATGTTATGGCCCGGGTCGAAGATGTAGATTTTAACGAGCAGGGTGAGCTGTTTATAAATGCCAACCCCGGATATCTTAATGAAATCGAGCTTTCCGGTAATGAAAAAACCAGAGATTATGTTATAATGCGCGAGCTGGAAGATATCGAAACCGGAGAACCTCTGAATCAGCAGGAAATTGAGCAGGCCACTCAGCAGCTTTTCCGCCTGGAATATTTCCAGGATATTTATCCTGATCTGCGCATGGTAGATGAGCAGGAAAATACCGCTGACCTGGTGCTGCAGATGGAAGAAGCCAATACGGGCAGCCTCAATTTCGGTGGTGGTTATCACTCGGAAGATGGCTGGTTCGGTTTCCTGGATGTAGAAGAAAGAAATTTACTGGGCCGCGGACAGACAATAGCTTTTGACTGGCGTTTTGGTGAGCAGACCCGCTATAATTTTACCTTCGAAGAGCCCAGGGTTATGGGCAGTGAACTGGGATTTGGACTGGATATCTATGATGAAGAAAGAGGTAATAGAGTTAGAGGCATAGAGACCAGATTTGATCATCCGGTGACGGAAAACTGGACAGGCGGTCTTACTCTGAAATATAACCGCGATTTGGATGAAAGAATTTCCACCCACAGTATTACCATGCGCGGCAGCCGTGATACCAGAGATCATCCGCTGTTTCCTACAGCAGGTGGTTTGAACCGGATTTCGGCAGAGACTGCCGGTTATGTGCTGGGCGGTGATCGGGACTTTATAAAACTCAGGAGCGATAACCGCCGTTATTACGAGGGTTATGGAGAAGATCAGGCTGTAGCATTTAGGGGAGAATTCGGTATCAGCAATACTTCTCTGCCTTTTCATGAGCAGTATACAATAGGAGGACCTGATACTTTAAGAGGTCACTCGCGATCTCGTGGTGATAACATGGCACTTTTCAACATGGAGTATCGCTTTCAAATTATAGATAATGTTCAGGGAGCCGGCTTTTTTGATTACGGAAAAGTCTGGGATGATGAGGATAGTCTGCCCTTTCTATTTGATCTGGACAGAGGCGTAGGGGCCGGGGTCAGACTTAATACCCCTATTGGGCAGGTAAGAATTGACTATGGCTTTGATGATAACTGGTCCGGCACCCCGCATTTAAGTTTTGGACAGACATTTTAATCAAGCCATAAAAGATTCTATTTCATGCCGGGTTAAAAATATCTGGCAAAAATATTTTACAAAAATAAGAAGTATTTTCTGCCAAATTATCATTAATCAGATAAGACTTGAAGGAGGATAATTCTTGAAAAATCAAAGTTTAATGACTTTTGGGATGATAGTAGCTTTACTGGCTGTGCTTAGTTTCGGATTGCTGTATTCCGATATGAACTTACTGCAGGCTCAGGAAGAAACAGTGGAATCCGATATAGCTTTTGTCAATGTCCAGGAGGTATTTGAAAATCATCCGGATAAAGCCGAGGCAGAAGAACAGCTCAATATTGAAGCTCAGGAAATGCAGAGAGAGTTAGAAGAAGAAGTCGAAGAGATGGAAGAAGGTGAACAGCAGGACATTCTGCAGGAGTATCAGGAGCGCCTCTCCCGTCGGGAAGAGGAATTAATAGGTGAAGTCCTGCAAAACATAGAAGATGTCATAACATCTCTGGCTGAAGAAAAGGACCTGGAAATTGTTCTGGAAGGGGAGAATGTGCTTTACGGAGGCTATGACCTCACTCCCGAAGTGCTGGAGGAAATAGAGGAGTAAGGTATTTCTAAGATTCTTTGAATCGTGCCCCGGCTCAGAACTTGCCGGGCTGAACGTAAGCTCATGAAGGGGCTTTCGTGAAATGAGCACTATTTTTGGCCGAAAAATGAAACCTTGATTGAGGAAAAATTTCCCGTGAACAGAGCATGATATCTTTCAGTGAAAGTGTATAGAAGGCAGGGTTATATATGAAATTTTTGCTGAGAATTATTAAATACAGCCTATATTCTCTGGTTTTTGCGGTAATAGCAGCATTGCTTTTTCTTTCTTATATTTATCTGGCTGATACCGCCAGAGATATTGGCCGGCCTGAGTTCACTCTTTCTACTCAGGGGGCGGAAAGAGATATTTCTCGGGTCAGGGAAGACATAACAGGAGAACAACTGCAGCCGGAATTTAAAAAAAGCCGGGAAAGCAGACCTTCTATTTTGCCCCGGGACTGGGCTGCTTCCGGGGAAATAACCCTGCCTGCGGAAATTGAATCCGGCCTGCAGCAGCTGCAGGAAAATAGAAGATTATTTAAAGAAGCAGAAAAAGAAAAAAGACTGGCCCAGAAAGAGCGAAAGCTGGAAGCAGAATACCGCAGCTATAGCCAGCAGCGGCGTGAGGAAGCGGAAGAGCTTTTAGCGCAGAAAGAAACTGAATTACACAGGGAAATTGCCGCTGTAGAGAGAGAGTTAACAGACAGAGAGCTGGAAATCCTGGGTGAAGTGAGAAGTGATATTCGCCAGGAATACAGGAATGAGCTGCTAAATTTACAGGTGAGATTAAGGACAATGGATCTCTCCACTGCCAGAAGAGAAGAGATTGAAGCAAGAATTCAGGAGATCAACCAGCAGATAGAACATAGAGTGAACCTGGTTAGACGTCGCCTGGAATCCCGGCTGGAGCAGGAGCGTTTGCGGGAGATCTCCCAGCTGGAACAGAGATATAACAGGCAGGCAAGAAATATTATCAGCGAACTGGAGGCAGGTCTGGAGAACAAAAGGGCTGATATTGCGGAAAAACTCGCTGCTATGTCCGAGGAAAAAGAGTCAGAAATTAGGGAACAGCTTTCTCGGCAGCAAAACAGGCTGGATAATCAGTTGGAGCAATTAAAAGAACGCTATTTCCGGTTATACGGTGATATGTAAACGGGGGAATAGATATGTTTAAGCGGGTTGTGATAAATAAATATCTTATATGTGCCATTTTTCTTATATTGGTTTTAATTACAGGGGGGTGTGAGCAGGCCTCTGAAACAAAAATGGCTCAGGTTGATCTGGGGGTTTTGCTGGAAGAGAGTGAAGAGGCGGCTCGTCTACAGCAGGAATTTGAAGAAAGAGAAAGTGACTTTGCTGAATATTACCACCAGATAGATATTGGGGGGCCGGAAACCGGAGAGCAATATTCAGTTTATCAGCGTTATTTGCAGCTGGTGGAGGATAGGCAGCAGAAACTGGATGAATTAATAGCTAAAGCCATAGATAATTTGGAAATCGAAGACGATTTTGCAGCCGTTGTAACCGCCGATACTTCCTATAAAGTTAGTGAAGATATTACTCTGCGGGTGGCAGAAGAAATAGATAATATGAAGGAAGAAACAGAGGAAAACAGAGAAAATAATAAGGGAGAAAAATCTTATGAATAAGGATAATGAAATGAAACAGGATAAAACTCCTGTAATGGCAAAAGAAATCGCCTGTAAGGTGGCAGGGGATTTGCAAGCAAAGCCCGATATCCAAATTTATGATGTTAGTGGTGCTGCTTCTGTGGATAGTAAAACTCTCACTTATGCTGAAAATGAAGATTTTTTGCAGCAGGCCCTGGAAAATGAGGCTGCTTTAATTTTGCTGGAGCAGGAGCTTTACAGACCGGAAATTCCAGCAATTATATGTCAGAATCCCCGATTGGCCTACGCTCGGGCTGCGGATATTTTCCCGGATGAACGTTATTATGATCCCGGAATATCTGATAATGCGCAAATAGATGAGCAGGTTTCTCTGGGGAAAGATGTCTCCCTGCATGAAGGCGTAATTATCAACGGAAAAGTTAGTATAGGCGATAAAACCCGAATAGCTCCCGGCTGCCTGCTGGTTGGAAAGATAGAAATAGGGGCAGATTGCCTTTTGCATCCCGGGGTAAAAATTTTATCCGGGACAAAAATTGGGGATAGAGTAGAGATACAGTCCGGAAGTGTGATAGGTAGTGATGGTTTTGGTTATGCTACCTATGAAGCCGGAAATGATGATAATGAAAATGGTGGTACAGCAAAACATTATAAGATTCCCCAGCAGGGAGAGGTAATAATTGAGGATGATGTGGAATTAGGGGCGCTGACAGCCGTCGACAGAGCTATGGAAGGAGTCACCCGTATTGGAGCTGGCAGCAAGATTGATAATTTAGTTCAAATTTCCCATAATGTTAAAATAGGGTCTGCGAATTTGATAGCCGGACAGAGCGGTATTGCGGGAAGCTCATGTCTGGGTAATGAAATTACGCTGGCCGGACAGGTGGGGGTGGAAGATCATGTCAGTATAAATGATGATGTTACAGTGACCGGCAAAGCTAAAGTCAGTAAAAATATTAAGAAATCTGGTTTCTATTCTGGTATTCCGGTTATGCCTCACCGGGAATATTTACATAAGGAAGCGAATTTGAGAAAGGTTCCAAAACTTAGAGAAAAGGTAAAGGAACTTTCAAATGAGATAGAATTACTTAAGGAGGAGCTGGAGAATGTACAACAGTAAATGCAGTTTAAAATTAAAAGTGCTGGATTTTAGTTTATCAATTAAAATTTTATCTCTCCTATTGCTTTTGGCTGTGGCTTTAATTTTATTTTCACAGGGGGTTCAGGCTTTTGCCCAGCCGGAATTGATGCAAACAGAAAATGCAGGAGAGCTTGTATCTGTTCCTACTGCCAATATCCTGCAGGATAGGGGCAGGATTGGGGCCGAGTATATTGGCGATGAAACTCGAATTTTTGGTGCTTTTCGGGTGGAGAATTTTTTGGAAATCGGAGGTCAGGTTAAAGAAGAAGATCTGGGGGTTCTTTTAAAAACCCGTATTTTAGAAGAGGAAAGTGATCTTCCTTCACTTGCTGTGGGAATAAGACATACTTCCCCTTATTTTGTAGCCAGTAAATATTTGGACAGAAATACGAACCTTCATTTTGGAATTGGGGATAGCAATCCTGAAGGGCTATATATAGCTATTAATACTATTTTCAATCCCGGAATCCAGGGCATAGCTTATGTTGCTGATGAAAAGGAAGAAGTTATGCTACCTCGTACTAATTTAATGCTGGAAGTTGTTCAGGGAGAAGTTAACGCTGGAATTAGAACTTTGCTGGCACCAGAATTATCCGCTGAATTGAGTGTTCTGGAGCTGGACAAAATAAAAGCTGGTATCAATTTTAACTTTTAAATCTATTTTACCATTTGATGATTTCAAAAAAATTTATCAGGATTAAATTTGTCTGTTCAGAAAGGGTGTATCAATGAAGCAGTTAAAAATCCCATTAATGGACAAATATATATTTAAGGAAGCTATGCGGCCTTATTTTGTCGGAGTTGTAATAATTACCATAGTCATGCTCAGCAATTTTCTTTATCAGGTTGCGGATATGATTATCATGCAGGATGTACCGATAGATACCGTGCTGGAGCTTTTACTCTATCAGCTGCCGGAAATTATAGTGGAGACTTTCCCGGTAGCGGTCCTATTTGCAATAATGTCCGGTATTGGTCGCCTTAATCGGGAAAGAGAGATAACTGCTCTGCGGATGGGGGGCTTTAGCATTTATCGACTGGCTGTACCGCTGATAATTTTTGGCATCATTGTCAGCGGTATGACCTATGTCTTGAATGAGAATGTGGTTCCCTGGACAAATCACAGGGCCCGCAATATTATTAGAGAAGCTGCTTTACAGGATGTAATGCCTGATGTCAGGGAAGATGTTTTCTTTGAAGGCCCTGACAATAAAGTTTTTCATATTGGTAATTATAATGAAGATACCCAGGAGCTGGAAAGAGTAATAATTTTTGATAGGGAATCCGGCAGCGAATACCCCGAGATGATAACAGCTAACACCGGCGAAATGAAGGGGAATGAATGGATTCTACGAGATGGTCATGTTCACCGTTACGGTGATGAAGGCCGGCTGGAGCTGGCGGCTGATTTTGGTGAAATGGAATTTGTAGTAGAAGAGGATATGGATCGTTTTTTGGCCCGTCAGAGAACTCCGGCTGAAATGAGCCGTGATGAACTGCGGGAGGAAATTGAGCTGTTTCAGCGCAGTGGAATCGATGTTACATCTCTGCTGGTAGAATATCATATGAAGCTGGCCCTCCCCTTTACTTCACTGGTTTTTGTATTGATTGGCACCCCTCTGAGTTTGGGTAATAAAGAGAGCAGGGCGGTGAACCTCGGTTTAACTGTTATTATAATCTTTTCCTATTATGTTTTGGTTTCTTTTTCCCGATCTTTCGGGAGAAGTGGAGCTGTCCACCCTCTCACTGCTGCCTGGATGCCCCATATAATTTTCACCGGCCTGGGAATTTTGCTGATTATATTTCGGGAGAAGTGGACTGTATTTCTCACCAATCTGATGAATAAAATCATGATTTTTGTTCTGGTGCTGCTTGTGAGCAGTGCTGTTTTCGCCGGAGGAGCAGCAGCTGATCAGATTACATTTTACGGTGATCAATTTGAATATGATTCTGCTACCGGAGAAGCAGTTTTGACGGGGAATATTTACGGTCAGTTTATGGTTTTTAATTTTAGAGCAGAAGAATTGACAGTAGTAGGAGAAGAAGGACAGGAAGCTTTTTTTCAGAAGCATCGCGATTTTAATTTGTGGGATGGTGATATCACCGGCTGTGATTATGATAAACCACATTATTATTTTTCCTCCCCTCATATGACCCTTTATCCGGGAGATAGACTTGTAGGCAGACATGTAGTTTTCTGGGAATTAGATGGCCGGCTGCCTTTATTTTACTGGCCCTATCTGGTAATTTATCTGGATGAGAGACAGAGATTATTTCCAGAGGTCGGTTATCACGAAGAGCGGGGATACTTTATACGCAGTGGTTATCAATATTTGCTGGCGGGAGCTTACCCCGGCTTATTATTGCTGGATTATTATAGTCGTTCAGGTCCTGTTTTTGGTTTTAATCAGGATCTTCTTCCCCTCAGGGATGAAAGAGAACTTGAATGGAGCTTTCTTTACCAGGAAGATCATGAAGATTTAGGACTTTTTGATTTTCAGACTTCCCTTGAATTTCATAGTGAAAGTGAAGACTGG
>CAYOFJ010000038.1:0-12189 GCA_964403065.1 uncultured Halanaerobiaceae bacterium
TTGAAAACATGGGTGTACAGACTGTTAAAGAGGTTGCTACCAAGACTAATGATGCTGCCGGTGACGGTACCACTACTGCAACTGTACTGGCAGAGGCAATTTTCAAAGAAGGACTGAAAAATGTAGCTGCTGGAGCCAATCCTATGCAGCTCAAAGAAGGCATTAATAAAGCAGTTGACTGCATAATAGAGGAAATTGCCAGAATTAGTGAGCCAGTGGAAGGCAGAGAAGCAGTTTCTCAAATAGCTTCCATTTCTGCCGATGATGACGAAGTTGGTGAACTGATAGCTGGGGCCATGGAAAAAGTAGGTCAGGACGGAGTTATCTCCGTAGAAGAGAGTAAAAGTATGGGTACCTCCATGGACGTTGTTGAAGGTATGCAGTTTGATCGCGGTTATCTTTCCCCATATATGGTGACTGACACTGAAACCATGGAAGCTTCCATGGAAGATCCTTATATACTGATAACTGATGAGGAAATTTCCAATATTCAGGACATTCTGCCTCTGTTAGAAAATGTTGCTCAGTCCGGCAGAGAACTGTTGATAATTGCTGATGATGTAGAGGGTGAAGCACTCGCTACACTCGTAGTAAACAAAATCAGAGGTACTTTTGACTGCGTAGCAGTAAAAGCACCCGGATTTGGCGATAGAAGAAAGTCCATGCTGGAAGACATCGCCATTCTGACTGGTGGCCAGCTGATAACAGAAGATCTCGGTCTCAAGCTGGAAAATGCTGATATCAGTATGCTGGGTGAAGCCAATAAAGTAACAATTACAGAAGATGATACAACAATAGTAGAAGGCAAAGGCGACAAAGACGAAATTAAAAATAGAATCAGTCAGCTGAGAAAGCAGATTGAAAACACTGATTCTGATTTTGATAGAGAAAAGCTGGAAGAACGACTGGCCAAGCTGGCCGGTGGAGTTGCAGTAATAAATGTCGGTGCTGCTACTGAAACTGAGTTGAAAGAGAAAAAGCACCGTATAGAAGATGCTCTTTCCGCTACCAGAGCCGCTGTAGAAGAAGGCCTGGTACCCGGTGGTGGAGCAACTTATCTCCATGCACTACCCGCTCTGGATGAGCTTGAATTTGAAAATGAAGATGTAGAAACTGGCGCAGATATTGTCAGAAAAGCTCTGGAAGCCCCCACTTATAATATAACTGACAATGCCGGTTTTGAAGGTTCAATCATAGTTGAAAAGCTGAAAGAAAAAGATGAAGGTGTAGGTTTTGATGTAATGTCCGGTGAGTACACTGATATGATTTCTGCCGGAATTATAGATCCAGCTAAAGTAACCAGATCTGCTCTGCAGAACGCAGGCAGTGCAGTAGGTATGCTGCTTACCACTGAATGTCTGGTTGCCGATAAAGCTGATGATGACGAAGATGAAGGTGGCGCCCCCGGTGGCGCTCCTGGCGCAGGTATGCCAGGCGGCGGCATGGGCGGCATGGGCGGCATGATGTAAAATTTGTATAGCCCGCCCTGTATAGATTGAGTTAAAATAATATGATTAATATGAGGCGGCCTCGGACTATGGGGCCGCCTTTTTGCTTATTTGAATCTTTTATGGTATAATTCAATACTGGAAAAATTGAAAAAAGCTTAAAGGTATAAAATTTGCTGCTGAAAGGAGCTAAAATGCCGCAAAATAAGCTGATAGTCGTCAATTTTGGAGGGCAATATGTAAAATTAATTGCCAAAAGATTGAGGAATCTGGGCATATATTGTGAAATTGTTTCTCCCAATAAAAATTTGAGTTATTTTAAATCACCAGAAATAAAAGGTATTATTCTTTCGGGTGGCCCGGAAAGTGTGAATAAAGAAGATGCGCCTAAAACTCCTTCGGGTTTTTTTGCTCTGAACAAACCTATCCTGGGAATATGTTATGGCATGCAATTAATGGCCGATGAGTTAGCTGGTGGGAAGGTAGCAAATGATGTAAGCTCTGAATATGGCAGAACGGAATTGCAGGTAATTAAGGAGAATGAAATTTTAAAGGGAGTTTTTTCTGAAGAATGTACAGTATGGATGAGTCACGGTGACAGTGTGGAAATAGCTCCCCGGGATTTTGAAGTTTTGGCTCATACCTCCAAAACACCTGTAGTTGCTATGGCGTCTAAAAGTCAGGGTATGTATGGAGTGCAATTTCATCCTGAAGTAACTCATACAACAGGTGGCGACAGACTTTTAAAAAACTTTGCTTTTAATATTTGTGGGTTAGATATTGAGTGGAATTTAGAGGATGTAATTGAGGAAAAAGTAGGGAGAATACGCAATTTGTTATCCCCACAGGACAATGTAATAATTGGACTATCAGGTGGTGTGGACTCTGCAGTAGCAGCTGCACTAATAGAGAGAGCTGTAAGTGAAAAAATTACTGGAATTTTTATAGATCACGGACTGCTGCGCAGGAATGAAACAGAGAAGGTCAAAAAAACATTTAAGCAGGCATTTGATTTTCCTATTTACTGTTTGGATGCTGCTAATAGATTTTTACAAGCTTTGGAGGGAGTTGCGGATCCCGAGAAAAAGAGAAATATTATAGGTGCAGAATTCATCTCGGTATTCGAAGAGAAGGCAGAAGACTTAAGTAACGTTACTCATCTGGCCCAGGGTACTATATATTCTGATGTTATTGAGAGTGGTCTGGATCAAAATTCTGCTCTCATTAAGTCACATCATAATGTAGGGGGCTTGCCTGAGAGGATGAAGTTAAAATTATTGGAGCCCCTAAAGGATTTATTTAAAGACGAGGTGAGAGAAATTGGTAGGCAGCTGGATTTGCCGGCAGAATTGATCTGGCGTCAACCATTTCCCGGGCCAGGACTGGCAATTAGGATCATAGGTGAAATAAATTCAGAGAAGTTAGAAATATTGCGTAGAGCTGACTTTATTCTGCAGGAGGAGCTGGCTGAATGGGAATTGCAGGAGGAAATATGGCAGGCTTTTGCAGTACTTCCAGATATGAGGTCTGTTGGTGTGAAAGGAGATGCTCGTACTTACGGCTATCCCATTATAATTAGAGCGGTGAATAGTGAAGAAGCTATGACGGCGGACTGGGTTAGACTGCCCTATGAAATTTTAGACAGAATTGCTGGTAGACTTGTCGAAGAAATTTCTGAAGTCAACAGAGTTGTTTATGATATAAGTTCAAAACCCCCTGCTACTATCGAGTGGGAATAAAACAAGAAAGAAAGGAGAATAATATCATGGTTGAAGAAATAGAAAATAAACTTACAGAGCAATTATTTGACGCGGTGCTTGCCCTTGAGGATAAAGAGGAGTGTTACAAATTCTTTCGTGATATTGCCACTGTGGGAGAAATAGAGTCTTTATCACAACGTTTAGAAGTTGCCAGAATGTTAAAACAGGGTGTAACTTATGAAAAGATTGTAGAGGAAACAGGTGTAAGTACTGCCACCATCAGCCGAGTAAAACGGGCTCTGGAATATGGTGAAGGTGGTTATAATGTAATTCTTGATAGGCTGGGAACAGAAGAGTAAATATAACAGTGTCTGAGGATTCTGTTTTCCGGGCCAAAATAATCATAGATATAATTAGAGGGTATTTCCCCGGTGGAAATATAATAAACTATCGCTGGTTTGTTCCGGCGATTGAATTATGAGGTTAACCTATTTCAATAAGCCCGTCCAGCACTGGACGGGCTGGAATTTTTTGGGGGTATATTTTAATGACTGGTAAAGCAAAAAGAGCAAGAAACTATTTTGTGAAAATTCTGGATGGAATGGCCCGGGGGCTTTTTGCTTCCTTAATAATTGGGTTAATAATAACCCAGGTGGGGGAACTTTTGAACCTGGAGTGGTTAATAAATTTGGGTGAAATAGCACAATTTATGATGGGTCCGGCAATAGGAATAGGGGTAGCTGCCAGTGTTTCTGCCTCGGGGCTTAGCATGTATGCTTCCGCTGTAACAGGTGCAGTGGGGGCCGGAACAGTGGTTTTTACTCAGCAGGGAATAGAAGTGGCAATTGGAGAGCCTGTAGGCGCTCTCATTGCCGCTCTAATAGGTGCAGAGGTTGCCAGGAGGATATCGGGTAAAACCCCGGTGGATATCGTTCTAGTGCCCGCAGCAGCTATTTTGAGCGGTGGTGGAGCAGGAATAATACTGGCGCCTGTACTGGTAGAGTTAACATATCTTTTGGGTGAGATTATAAATGCGGCTACTGCCCTTCGTCCCTTTTCTATGGGAATAGCTGTCTCAACAATTATGGGTATGCTGCTTACTTTGCCAATTTCCAGTGCCGCTCTTGCTATTTCTCTGGGGCTGGAAGGATTGGCGGCCGGAGCAGCAACAGTTGGTTGTGCTTCGCAAATGATTGGTTTTGCCGTTACAAGTTTCAAAGCTAATGGTCCTGGAGGGTTTTTTGCCCAGGCTTTGGGGACTTCTATGCTGCAGATAGGGAATATTGTAAAAAATCCTTACATATGGATACCTCCGACCTTATCGGCTGCTATTCTGGGCCCGGTTTCCACTATTATATTTAATATGACCAATAGTCGTATAGGGGCAGGTATGGGAACCAGTGGACTGGTTGGTCAGGTTGCTACCCTGGAGGTTATGGGCAGCAGTGCTCTTCCCGGGATTTTATTGCTTCACTTTATACTTCCGGCTATTTTATCTTATGTAATTTATAAAATTCTCAAATCTAAAAAATTAATTATAGATTCCGACCTGGATATACGGGAGGGATAATTTTAATGAAAGATAAATATGATGTAATAATTGTAGGAGCTGGTCCTACAGGAATATTTACAGCTTTAGAGTTGATAGAGAAAGAATCAGATTGTGAAATTTTAATTCTGGAAAAAGGCAATGATATTTCCAGCCGCAGCTGTCCTATGAAGGACAAGCCGGGCAGTGGAGAAGGTTGTTTCGAATGTGTTTCCTGTGCTGTAGTATCTGGCTGGGGTGGTGCTGGAGCTTATAGTGATGGTAAACTCAGTTTATCGTCTGATATAGGTGGTAATCTAGAAGAGTATATCGGAGAAGAAAAATTGGAGTCTTTAATATCATATGCAGATGATATATATGTAAAATTTGGCGCTCCGGATAAAATTTTCGGAGTTTCCCGGGAAAAGGAAGAAGAATTTAGAGATAAAGCTGCCAGAGCTGGATTGAAATTTATCCCTGCCCGTCTGCGGCACCTGGGTACGGGTTACAGCAAAAAAGTTTTAAAAGAAATGAGAGATTATCTTCTGGAGAAAGGCGTGGAAATTAAGTTTAACACCCGAGTTACCGATATTGTTGTAGATGAAAACACGGAGGAAATAGAAGGTGTGAAACTGGAATCAGGAGAAAAAATAGAAGCCAGTTATGTCACCGTGGCACCTGGTCGAGAAAATGCCAGCTGGTTGGCCCAGGAAATAGACAAATTAGAATTAAACACTTCTCTTAACCCCATAGATATTGGAGTGAGAGTGGAAACTCCAGCTTCAATTGCTAAACCTTTGACAGAGGAATTGTATGAATCAAAATTAATTTACCATACACCTACTTTTGATGATAAGGTTCGCACATTTTGTATGTGCCCTAATGGAGAGGTCGTAAGTGAGAATAATCAGGGGTTAATTACAGTTAACGGTCATACCCACTCAGATATGGAGACTGAAAACTCTAACTTTGCTTTGTTGGTCAGTAAAACCTTTACAGAGCCATTTAAAGAACCCCACACCTATGGTCAGGCCATAGCCAAACTGGCCAATCTTCTGGGGGCAGGTGTACTTGTACAGAGACTTGGTGATCTACTGGCAGGCAGGCGTTCTACAGAAGCGCGCATAGATCGCAGTATTATAGATCCCACTTTAACCCAGGCAACTGCCGGAGATTTGAGTCTGGTTTTTCCCCATCGACATTTAACAGGGATCAAAGAAATGCTGGAGGCCCTGGATGAACTGGCGCCCGGAGTCTATTCTAAAGACACACTTCTTTATGGGGTAGAGGCAAAATTTTATTCATCCCGACTGGAAGTCTCTCCGGACCTGGAAACAGCAGTGCAGAATCTTTTTGCGGGAGGAGACGGAGCTGGAATTACCAGAGGTCTTATGCAGGCTTCTGTAGCTGGATTAATAATTGCTAGAGAAATAAATAAGAGGAATGGTTCCGAAGATTAAAATAGATTTTTCATAAATCACATAATTTAAAGCTATAAAATTCTGCTCAAAATATAATTTATCCTGGTCCGGGTCACAATTTTTTAACCAGGGTGCTGACCCGGGTTCGAATAATATCCCTTCCATTATCATATCTTCTAATAGCTATTCAATAATTTATAAACGCGATGAAATTGCAGGTTTGACTGAGTAATTTGGTGATGTTATACTTTAACAGAGGACCATAAAAATATCACAAGGAGGGAAAAAATTGAATTATTCTCGGTTTAATAAGGCAATTATTTTGGTGCTGGCTGTGACTTTTATTCTGGCAGGAGCTGTTTCGGTTAATGCGGAAGATAGGGTAGTAATTGGTCAGGGAGCTGATGCTCCCGGTCTGCACACGCTGGTTGAGGTTGATATTCCAGCTTTTGAGCGGATTAATCTTATCAATGAACCTCTGATGATCATCGATTATGATTTGGATTTAATCCCTGGTCTGGCCACTGACTGGGAGATAAGTGATGATGCCATGAGAATTGATATGGAATTACGAGAAGGTGTTCAGTGGCATCACGGCAGAGAATTTGTGGCAGAAGATGTAAAGTATACTTATGAGTGGGTTCTTGATGAAGATAATCCTGCAGCCAATCAGGATTTATATCAGGCTATTGAAGAAATTGAAATCGTTGATGATTATAATGTGGTGTTCCATCTGGATGAACCATATACTTTCCTGGTCAATAATATGGCCAGAATTGGAATAGTTCCTTATGATTATCACGAAGAAGTAGGCTATGAAGAATTTCAGCAGGAACCAATTGGCACAGGTCCATATGTACATGAGGAATGGGAAGATGATGATTATCACATACTGAGTGCATTTGAAGACTACTGGGGAGGAGAACCTAATTTTGCGGAAGTAGAGTTCCGTCCTATCCCTGAAGATAGTGCCCGGCTTTTAGCTTTCGAAGCTGGGGAAATCGATATGTATCAGGGTGGAGTAGTTCCTGAAGAGTTAGAGCGCCTGGAAGATGATCCGGATGTAAATGTTTTCCGAACACCCGGTACTGGTTATGATTATCTGGGTATTAACCAGGATACTACACAAAATCCTGAGGCAATTCAGGACCGCAAATTCAGAAAAGCTATTTCTTATGCTGTAAATAGAGAAGGTATTGTGGAACATGTACAGCAGGGTATAGGTAGTGTAGGGAAAAGTCAGATAACCCCTGATATGGCTCATTTCAATGAAGATATTGACTATCCAGAATATGACCCCGAAAAAGCCAGAGAATATTTTGAAGAATCTGAAGCCGAAGAAGGGGTAACGGTAAATGTTTACACCAATGAAAACCCTGTAAGAATGCAAATAGCCGAGATACTGGAATATGAGCTTGGCGAAATAGGTATAGACGTAAATGTTAATATAGAAGAATGGGGTGCTTTCCTGGACAGAATTTATGATACTAATGACTATGATATGTTTATTTTAGGATGGGCCGGCCAGGTTGATCCTGACCGAGCTTCTTATCGTCAGTTCCACAGCGAAGGCACAGCAAATCATATCAACTTCTCTAACGAACGAGTTGATGAACTTTTAGAACGAGGTAGAGAGGTGGATCCTGGTACTCAAGAATCAAGAGATATTTACGGTGAGGTCCAGGAAATTCTTCTGGAAGAACATCCCAAAGCCTTTATTAATTACAGTGAAGAGATAGCTTTAGTACAGCCAGAATTTGAAGGGTTTCAGGTCCATCCTTATTTAGCTAATGGCTGGCTTCAGCTGGTTGATGAGGTGGAAAGAGTTGAGTAATAGATAAAATGTGGCTAAAAATCAGGAGATTATCCTGATGATAAGTTTTGACAGATTTTGCAGTAATCTGGCTAAAACACCGATGATTATAATCGGTGTTTTAGCCTTTTCTCTCTTAGATATAAATTTGTTTTTTTGTTTTAACATTGTAATAACACTGTAATCATTGATTTTATATAAATAATGTTTTTTATTCTCGCTATATTTTTATCTGGTATTTTAAGAAGGGAGCTCAAAAAAACATGTCAAAATATATTATCCGTCGCCTGTTAAATTTAATACCCGTGCTAATAGGAGTTTCCTTAATTGTTTTTATGATGGTGCATATTTCACCGGGAGATCCTGTGAGAGTTATGTTAGGGGAAGATGCCTCACCGGAAGAGGTTGAAAGACTGAGGGAAGTTTATGGTTTGGACCAGCCTTTACATATACAGTATGGCCGCTGGGCAGGAAACGTTTTGCAGGGTGATTTTGGCACCTCCATAAGAAGGGGACGCCCGGTCTCTGAATTAATAACTGGGCGTCTGGGAGCTACCATGGAACTGGCGCTGGTTTCATTAATTTTTGCAACTTTAATAGCTATACCACTGGGAATTGTTGCTGCTATAAAACAGAACAGCTGGATTGATTTTTTCTCCATGGTGGTGGCACTTTTAGGAGTTTCTATGCCTCCTTTTTGGATTGGTTTAATGCTGCTAATATATATTGCTCTGCACGTAGGGTTTTTCCCGATATTTGGTCGGGGTGCTTCTATGATAGAGGCGTTTCAATATCTTTTTTCCGAGGGAAGTTTCGCGATGTTTTATGAGTCTATCAGATATTTAATTTTACCCGCAATATCCCTGGGGACAGCGGGTGCAGCAGTTCTCACCAGATTAACCCGTTCGAGTATGCTGGATGTTTTAGGTGAGGATTATGTTAGAACAGCCAGGTCTAAAGGAGTGAAAGAAAGAACAGTTGTATTTAAACATGCTTTTAGAAATGCCCTTCTGCCTGTAGTTACTATTTGGGGACTGCAGTTGGGTTTCCTTTTGGGAGGGGCTGTTATAACTGAGACGGTTTTTGCCTGGCCGGGTGTGGGCAGGCTCATAGTTGACGCTATAAATCAGCGAGATTTTCCCATCGTTCAGGCGGGAACTTTAATGCTGGCTGTAATCTTCTCGGTGGTAAATTTACTGGTAGACTTAAGTTATGCTTATCTTGACCCCCGTATAAGATATGATTAATTTGGGTAAAGGAGGACTAATTACTTAATGAAAAAAATATTAAAGAATAAAAAGGCTGTAGCAGGAATTATAGTAATATTTATTATGTTATTAGTGGCTTTATTTGCTCATAGAATAGCCCCTCATGATCCCTATGAACAAAATATTATGCTGCGTTATCAGCAGCCGGAAGGTATCGGGGGGGAGTATATTTTAGGTACAGATAATCTGGGGCGCGATCTTCTCAGTAGAATAATAGTGGGTACAAGAATCTCTCTGCTTGTCGGCTTAATTGCCGTTGGTTTATCTCTTATCACCGGTGTGCTTCTGGGTTCTCTGGCCGGATATATCGGTGGAGTGCTTGATGAAGTCATTATGCGTTTAATGGATGTTATTTTAGCATTTCCTTCAATTCTGCTGGCAATTTTTATCGTGGCCACTCTGGGGCCTGGATTTGTCAATGCTATGTTTGCGATTGCCATTGTTAGAATCCCCACTATGGCCAGGGTTACGAGGTCTCAGGTTTTGAGTTTGAAAGAAAAGGAATTTGTTGAGGCTGCTATGGCGGTGGGAGTGTCACATTTTAAAATTTTATTCAAACATATATTAATGAATGGATTTGCTCCCATGATGGTCATAGCAACACTGGGAATGGGTACAGCAATTGTCACAGAAGCCAGTTTAAGTTTTCTGGGGCTGGGAGCACAGCCGCCCATAATAAGCTGGGGAAGAATGCTGGCGATGGGCAGAGAAGCTATGAGGTCAGCTCCTCATGTGACAACTTTTTCTGGTATTGCCATTGTTATAGCTGTACTGGGATTTAATTTACTTGGTGATGGTCTGAGAGATATTTTTGATCCCAAAATGGGAGATCATAGATAATCAATAGATTGTGTTTATCTTTTTTCTAAAAATTTCATAGAAATATAAAAACCCTCTGCCTTGACAGGGGGTTTTTACTGTGTTATATTTTTTAATATAATGAATTGATGAAGTATAAGTGATTAAATTATCATTAGAATAGATGGAGGGTGTTTATGCAGAAATCAGAGCAGTCTATTGAGAGAAAATTGCCGGAAGGTATGAAATTTTATCTCCCCGATCAGGCAGAAATTATCGCAGAACTGGCCAGAAAGGGCAAAGAAGTTTTGGGTGGTTGGGGATACAGGCCTATTTTTGTGCCGGCACTTCTCCCATATGATACGGTAGCAAAAACCCTGGGGGAAGAAAGTGCCAGAGAGTATTATAAATTGATAGATTATAGAGGCGAAATTTTAGTTTTACGCCCGGAAATGACAGCCGCCATAGCCGAAAGATTGGCCGCCGACAAAGAAAATCCCGATTTTCCCGGACGTTATCACTATTTTGCTCCAGTATACAGACATGAAACTACTCAGAGCGGAAAAAAAAGGGAAATTTATCAGCTGGGGGCAGAATTTTTAGGGGAGAGCCGGCATGCTGATGTAGAGATTCTGATGCTGGCTCAGGATATATTATTTAAATGCGGTATAGAAGATTTTGAAGTGGAAATAGGACATATTGGTTTTCTCAATCAGCTGCTGGAGGAACTTAATATAGCGAGTGAAAAAGCGGGTGAACTAAAAACTCATCTGGCCCGAAGAGATTTGGTATCTTATCGGAATTTATGTGAAGATTTTTCTGCAAATATCAGAGAAAAATTGCTGGAATTGTTAAAGTTGAGAGGCAGTAAAAATATTATTTCCCGGGCAAATTCTCTTCTGAAGTCCCGGGAATGCGAAGCGCTTAAAGAGCTGCAGATTATTTGCGAAGGTTTGGCAGATGTAGATAAAGAAAGTAAGATTTCTTTTGATCTGAGTCTGACCAGGAATCTAGATTATTATTCTGGGCTGGTTTTTGAAATAATGAGTCCAGGTTTGGGCTACAACATTTGTGGCGGAGGCAGATATGATAAACTACTGCATAAACTGGGAGGGAAAAACATTTCCGGGCGTGGCTTTGCCATGGGAATTGAGAGACTTCGTTTGATTAAAGAAAAACAGCAGTCTCAGGAATTTGGAGATAATATAAGGGCTTTAATTAAATATAAACGAGGAGAAGATCTGCGAAAATCAGTGGAGATAGCTGAAAAATTACAGGATTTTGCAATTGTGACTGAGCTGGATAAAGTTTCGAAGTTTAAAACTAAAAATATAAACTCAGAATTTTCGCAGGACCGAGACCTTATCATCGAAGTGAGGAAAAATGAGAAGGGAGAAGATGTATATAATTTAAAAGGAAAAATGTTGAACATTACGCAGACAGAACAAACAGAAAATTTACAGGATTTGCTGGTAAAAGATGGGTTAAAACAAATCGAGGTGATAAAAATTGCAGAAAAATTCATTGAAGATAGCACTACCTAAAGGTAGATTATACGAAGAAGTAATAGAATATTGTCTGAAAACTGATTTACTGGAAAATCACGATCAAATATCGAAACTTTCTCGGAAACTAGTACAGGAGGTGGAAGCCAGCGGCCATCTTTTTCTGCTGGCGAAACCCGTCGATGTACCAGCATATGTAGAACATGGAGCAGCAGATATTGGTTTTACAGGAAAAGACATTATTGCTGAAAAAGATCGACGACTTTATGAAGTTTTTGACCTTGATAGAGGCAATTGTGATCTTGTTGTGGCAGCTCCAGAAGAAATGGATATATCAAAATTGAAGGAATTGCCGGATAATATCAGGGTTGCAACGTCTTATCCCCAAATATCACATAGATTCTTCCGCAGACATAATATTAACGCAGAAATTATTGAACTGGGAGGGTCTGTGGAACTTGCCCCCCAGGTTGATCTGGCGGATATAATAGTAGATATAACTTCTACAGGTACCACCCTGCGTGAAAATAATCTGGAACCGGTGGCAAAAGTTCTGTCCTCATCTGTACGAATGGTGGCAAATCAGACCAGTTATAGAACTAAATCCAGAATTATTGAAAAAATCACAAGGCAGATGAATCAAAAATTATGTGGAAGAGAAGAGAGGGAGGAGAAAGCAAAATGCAGTGGGTAGAATATCCCCAGGAT
>CAYOFJ010000039.1:0-10242 GCA_964403065.1 uncultured Halanaerobiaceae bacterium
TGTTTTTTGGTTCTTTTTAATTAGACCACAGAGAAAACAACAGAAGGAACATCAACAGATGCTGGACGATTTGGAAGTTGGAGATAAAGTTGTAACCGCTGGTGGAATAAAAGGAAAAATTTTAAAGATAAGAGAAGACAGTGTCAAATTGAGGATCTCTACTGATGTTGATATTGACTTGATGAAAAACTCCATAAGTCGTTTAATGGAAGGAGCCAGTAAAGAGGAGGAAGAGGAATCAGAGGAATAGATTTTCCATAAAAGGAGGTTAAATGCCGGTGGATAAGAAAGATTTGATTGAAATTGTACAATCCCTGGCAATAGCAGGCGTCCTGGCATTTCTTATTATAACATTTGTGGCTCAATCATTCGTGGTTGAAGGCAGCTCTATGGAAGAAACCCTACAGAATGGAGAAAGACTGATTGTTAATAAACTGGTTTACAGGTTTAATAAGCCAGATAGAGGTGAAATTGTGGTCTTTACCCCACAGGGCGCTGAAAATAACAGATATATTAAAAGAGTTATTGGTTTGCCAGGAGATACTGTATATATTCAGGATAATCAGGTATTTGTAAATGGAGAACCTCTCGAAGAAGATTATATAAAAGAAGAGATGAGGGCAGTTGGTGAATCTGGTCCTTTTGAGGTTCCCGAAGACAGTTATTTTGTTCTGGGAGATAATCGAAATCATAGTGCTGACAGTCGTTTTCCCAATTTAGTTGGATATGTAGATAGAGATAACATTCATGGCAGAGCTATGTGGGTTTTTTGGCCTCTGAATGAAATGAGATTTGTTGATCATAAGGAGTATAATGTTGATAATAATTCCAGGTGAACTGGATAAAAGTACGGGAGGTAAATAATGAGGTACAGGAAAAGGAGACAGCTTAAAACACTTTTTTTGGTGATAGTGTTAGCTTTTGGAATCTTTCTCTTCTTTAATTATGGCATTAATTTAGGACTTGATCTTGCTGGTGGAGCTCATGTGGTAATGGAAGCTCAACCTACCGAAGGTAGGGAAATTGATGATGAAGTTATGACAGGTATAGTTAGGATTATTGAAAGAAGAGTTAATGAAATGGGTCTGACTGAACCTGTTATACAGCGTCAGGGGGATGACAGGGTTATTGTGGAACTGCCTGCTGTAGATAATCCGGATGATGCCATAGAAACTATAGGACGAACGGCGATGCTGACCATACAAAATCAGGCGGGAGAAGTCTTAATGACTGGTGAAGAAATTGCCGACGCATCCGCTAGTTATGATGAACATGGTCGGCCTGTAGTATCTTTTCAATTAACGAGCTCAGGATCTCAGCGCTTTGAAGAAATAACCAGAATGTATATGGGAGAACCTATAGGTATATATCTGGATGATGAACAGCTGACAAATCCCACTGTACAGTCTGTTATTAGAGATCAGGGACAGATAACGGGTTATGGAAGTGTAGAAGAAGCTCAGGAACATGCTATTTTGATTAGAGAAGGTGCTTTACCTGTTAATGTAGAGGTTATGGAAAGCAGAACGGTTGGACCAACTCTTGGTGATATCGCTTTACAGCAGAGTATCAGGGCAGGATTGATTGGTCTTCTTTTAGTCGGGATTTATATGATATTTTATTATCGTTTTCCCGGCATTATTGCAGCAGCCACTCTCATTATTTATGGAGTATTATTTATGGGGGTATTATCTGGTTTGCAAGCTACTTTAACTTTACCGGGTATTGGAGGTTTAATACTCTCGATAGGTATGGCTGTTGATGCTAATATTATTATATTCGAGCGAATTCAGGATGAATTACGGAATGGTAAACCCCTGAGAACTTCCATTAATTCAGGATTTAAGAGAGCATATTTAACTATTGTGGATGCTAATGTTACAACTCTTATAACAGCTATGATACTGGCATATTTTACCACAGGTGCTGTGCGTGGTTTTGCTGTGACCCTGGGTATAGGAATTTTGCTCAGTATGTTTACCGCTTTTTTCGTAACCAAAACAATAATAGATCTCTTTTCAAATTCCAGAGTTTTACAGACCTCTGGATCATTTGGCGTCAGGAGGCAGTAAGTTATGTATAATTTCAGTGAAGACTTAGATTTAATGGGTAAAAGAAAATACTGGTTTATAGTATCAGCTGTTATTGTGATAGCTGGACTTTCATTTCTGCTGATAAATGGGCTTAATCTGGGATTGGATTTTGCCGGCGGTACAATCATGGAGTATTCTTTTGAAGAAGAAGTAACTACTACAGAGACTAGAGAGGTGCTGGCAACTCTGGATCTGGGCATTGCTGAAGAAGCTGCGGTTCAGCAGACTGAACATGAGGGATTGTATGGAATTATGATAAGAACAGGAGAATTGCCGCCGGAAGATATAACTGCTGTTACCGAAGCTTTAACGGCTGAATTTTCTGGTACTGAAGTGATGAGAACAGAAATGGTTGGACCTACTATAGGCCAGGAATTAAGAGTTCAGGCATTGCTGGCACTGCTGGTTGCAGCTGTAGGTATAGTGGCCTATATCAGTTTTCGTTTTGAGTTTAAATTTGCCATTGTTGCTCTGGCAACTCTGGCTCATGATGTTGTCTTTACTGTGGGAGCTTTTGCTCTGCTGCAGCGAGAGATAAATACCGCTTTTGTGGCAGCACTGCTCACCATAGTGGGTTATTCGATAAACGATACCATTGTAATCTTTGATAGAATACGGGAAAACATGAAACTTTACCGTAAAGATAGTTTTCTCTCTCAGGCCAATAGAGCGGTCGTAGAAACTTTGCCGCGTTCTATCAATACCTCTATGACTACTCTGGTAGCTATTCTGGCAATATATCTTTTTGGTGGAGCAGCTATAAGGACATTCATGCTGGCCTTGTTCCTGGGAATGGCTGTAGGAACTTATTCTTCAGTTTTTGTAGCCAGCCCTCTGCTTGTTAGCTGGGACAAAAAAGCTAAAGCAAGAGCAAAATCTGGGAGTTAAAACTATTCTAACTAACAATAATTGCAATCATGGCTAAATATAAAAACTAGAAATCATAAATTTGTCAAAAATAGGGGGGGCTTGATGATCGATTACCCTATTTTTGACAAATGTATTATAAAAATGTTGTATATTTTATTAAGAATTTTGCTTATTCCGAAACTACTTTTAAAAATGTATACTGAAAACTTTAGCTGTCAATCCTTTAAGTGGAAACTATTAAGCTATATTAGTATAAGTGCAGATAAGATAGTTCGTTAAAGATACATTAATTTGAATTATTGCTGTGGGTTTAAACTTGTATTTTTATTGAAATGGTCTGTCTAATAATGCTATATAATTTAAGGAGGGTTTTCTGATGGGAAATTTTCTGGAAGATTTACTTCTGAAAGGTCTGGGCACCATTGATCTTACCAAAGAAAAAATGGAAGAATTAGTGGAGAATATGGTTGAAGACGAAGAATTAACCAGACAGCAAGGACAGGAAGTTTTAGAAAGATGGCAGGAAAAATGGCAAAAAGGTGAAAAAGTTACCAAAGAAAATATAGAAAATTTTTTTGAGGAGAAAATTGATGAAATGGGGCTGGCAAAACAGAAAAAAATAGAAGACTTGCAGGAGGAGCTTGATAAGACCAGAGAAAAAATATCTGAGCTAGAAGGTGAATTAAAAGAACTTAAGTCTGAAAAATCTGATTAAATTTATTTTATTTATCCAGGGAGATTATCTCCTATGAAAATTAATCCTATTAAAAAATACAAACATTTTCAGAGATATCGAGAAATAAGCCAGGTGTTTATTAGAAACGGGCTGGGTTTTTTGCTGGATTATTTTAATTTAAAAAGATTTGTTCCTATTAAATGGAGAATTAAAGAAGATAAAACGGATATAAAGAGAGCTACTTTACCCAGGCGATTGCGTAAAGTACTGGAGGAATTAGGACCAACCTATGTTAAATTGGGACAGCTTTTAAGCACCAGACCCGATATATTGCCTCCAGAATATATTAGAGAATTTCGCAAATTACAGGATGAAGTTGAGCCAGTTTCCTTCGAGAAAATAAAACCGCTTTTAGAGGAAGAATTAGGTGAAGAATTAAATGAAATTTTTATTTCCATTGAAGAGGAAGCTCAGGCTGGGGCATCTATAGCTCAAACTCACAGAGCAGTGCTTGAAAATGGTCAGCCGGTTATTTTAAAAATTCAGCGTCCAAATATTGAAAATAAAATAAGAACTGATCTGGAAATGATAGAAAACCTGGCTGAAATGATTACAGAAAGAGAAGCCGTTCCTGATTTTATTAATGTCCAGGGATTGGTGGAAGAATTTAAAGAAAGTTTATTTAAAGAACTGGATTTTATGAGAGAGTTATATAATATAAAGCGTTTTAAAGCTAATTTTTCTGATCATGAAAAAATAACCTGCCCTGAAGTGTATGAGGAGCACTCGACCAGAAGAGTATTGGTTATGGAAGAAGTAAAAGGGATTAAATTAAGTCGATTTGATCCCGATACACAAACAGCCGAGGAGATAGATGGTCCTGGGCTGGCAAAAGTAGGGGCAGAATCATTGCTAAAACAGGTAATGATAGATGGTTTTTTTCACGCCGATCCTCATCCGGGAAATATAATTGTTGTAGATGGAGAAAAACTGGCTTACATTGATTTTGGTTTGATGGGACAAATTAGTAATGAGGATAGAGATAATTTTGCCCTGCTATTTGCAGCTCTTTTAAGGAGAAATGTTGAGGTTATTACTGATATAATTCTAGAAATTGGTGAAGTTCCTGATCAAATAAACATAAGAAAACTGAAAATTGATTTAGAGGAATTTATATATAATTATTATAATAGAAAACTTGAGGATATTAATTTTAGCGTTCTTTTCGAGGAACTACAACGAATAGTTTTTAAGCACCACATTAAACTCCCGCAGGAGTTTTTCCTTTTATTTAGAGCTTTAAGTGTTAGTGAGGGTGTGGGAAGTACTCTGGACCCGAATTTTAACATTGTTTCTGTTGGTAATGAGTTTTTGCGTGATCTTTTGAAAGATAGGTTCAGCCCCGATAATATTTTTAAAAGAATGGGGTTGAGTCTATGGCGGTTGCGCAGAGATATTAAAGGTATGCCGGGTGATCTTGCTTCTCTTTTAAAAAAATTAAGTAATGATGAACTTTCTATAGGTTTTAAACATGAAAATTTAGAGGATTTAATTGAGAAGATTGATATTGCTTCCGATCGTATTTCTGTAAGTATGATTGTTTCCGCTTTGATAATAGGGGCATCGCTAATTTTGCAGTCTGATATGGAGCCTTTATTCTGGGGTGTTCCAGTATTAGGTTTTCTAGGTTTTTCCATAGCTGGTGTATTGGGAATATGGCTAATAATTTCTATTTTTAGTTCCGGTAAATTTTAATTCCTGATTGTTTTTAATCAGGGACTTTATTTTTTTAATTTTATTATAATACCAGTAAGTGGTGATATAGTTCATGCAGAGTATATGGAAAGTAAATAAACCTTTACAACAGGGTGAAAATCTCATAGACAAAATTCTTCTGAGAAGAAATATTCTTCCTCAAAACTTCCCCTCCTATTCCCAACAGGATTTAAGTCAGTTATCTTCCCCATATAACTATACTGATATGAAAAAATCAGTTGAAAGAATTTTACAGGCGCATAATTTTGGTGAAAAGGTTTTAATATATGGAGATTATGATGTTGATGGAATTACCTCCACTGCTTTATTATTCGAATTTTTGCGGGAGCGAATGGGTTTGAATACCACCTATTATCTTCCCAATAGATTTAGAGATGGTTATGGTTTAAATAAAGAGGTTTTAAAAAAATTAAACATATCTGATTTTGATCTTATTATTACAGTGGATTGTGGTATAAGTGCTTTTGAAGAGATTGAAATTATCAATCAATGTGGAACTGATATAATTGTGACTGATCATCATAGATCTAACGGAGAATACCCTCAGGCAATGTCTATTTTGAACCCCAAATGTAGTGATAAAATAAATGAACCGATAGAAAAACTTGCCGGTGTGGGGGTTGTCTTTAAACTCTGTCAGGCTTTGGAGGAAAAAATAACTGGTCAATATTGCACAGAGTATTTAATTTCCAAACTTGATCTTGTAGCTCTGGGAAGCATTGCTGATTTGATTTCATTAAGAGGAGAAAATAGGGTTTTGGTTTCTAAGGGGCTGGAAATTTTAGAAGAAAAGAAAAGACCTGGTTTGAACAGAATAATTGATAAAGTTGGTTTAAGAGATTGTGATGAATTTACTGCCGGCAAAGTTGGTTTTATACTTGCCCCTCCTTTCAATGCAGCCGGTCGTTTGAAATGTCCTGATATAGGCCTTCAGCTCTTGCTGGCCAAAAATGAGGACAAAGCTGAAACTCTGGCCGAAGAGCTTAAAGGGTTGAATGAACAAAGAAGAAAATTAGAAGAAAATATTCTGGAAGATGCAGAAAATATGATTTCAGAACAGGAGCTGGAAGATAAAGATGCGATTGTTTTGGCCAGTGAAAAATGGCATCAGGGAGTAATTGGGATAGTTGCTTCTAATTTAGTGGAAAAATATAATCGACCTGTTATTTTATTTGCTTTAGAGGGAAAAGTGGGAAAAGGTTCTGCCCGCAGTGTTTCTGGACTTGATATATATGAAGCAATAAAAAATTCTGCAGACTATTTGGAAAAATACGGCGGGCACAGCCAGGCAGCAGGTTTAACTATTAAAAAAGAAAATATTTCAGCTTTTACACAGCATTTTAATATTTATTTGAAAAATACTCTAACTGAAAAAAAGTTAATTCCTGCTCAAAGAATTGATGCTTTGCTCTCTGAAGATAAGATTAATCGTGTACTCCATGATGACATACAGCAGTTAAGGCCTTTTGGTGTGGGAAATCCTCAACCTATATTTATGACTGGGGAAGTAGAAATACAAAGTGCCAGAACTGTTGGCAGAAAAAATAAGCATCTTAAAATCAAGACTAAATCGGGATTTTCTGGCATAGGTTTTGATCTTAGTGATAAACTTACTAAAATTAATGATTTTAAGCAGAATAAGTTTAGAATACTGTATAATTTAGATATTAATAAATGGAAAGGCAGAAAAAATTTACAGCTTAAACTTAAAGATATTATTCCCGAGTCAGAGAGACACAATATTCCCACGGTTTACCAACAACAAAATTTCATGATACATGATGCAAGGGAAGGTAATAAAGAAAAATATGTAAAAACACTTCAGGGATGGGATGGGGGTTCATACCTTTATTTGCATAATCTTAAACAATCCAGCAATTTATCAAACAAATTTTCTGAAATAGAAGTTATAACTTCATTTAGCGAGTTATCTACTAATAATACCAGTAAAAATCGTTTGATTTTATGGGGGGTTCCATTTTCTTTAGATGAGATTGTTGAGGGATTGGAAAGTATAGCAGATGGGGAAATAATTCCTGAATTGCATCTTGTTTTTTCCGAATATGACATAAAATTAAATCAAAAACTTATTGATGGGAGACTCCCCAGGAAAAATCAAATCGAAAAAGTTTGGCACAAATTAATGCAGGCAGATTATAGAAAATTTTATGATTCATTTTATAAAGAATTAGAGATTTCCAGGAAAGTATGGAATGACATAATCCAAATATTTTTGGAACTGGAAATCATTAAAGAGGGTGAAGATTCATATCTTGTCACAAAAAAATCAAAAAATCTGGACTTATCAGTTTCAATAAGATATAATGAAATCGTTGAAATCAGAAAATCTTTTAATAATTTAAAGAACAATATTAATCATTGGGATTTACGCCCTTTTATCAAAGCATTAATTAATCATAAAAACTATCTAAATTAGGAGGAGTTTTACCAATGGATTTAAAAGATAAACTAAGAGAGGTACCTGATTTTCCCGAGGAAGGCATACTATTTAAGGATATTACACCTATCCTGCAGGATATCGAAGCTTTTGATAAAGTTATAGATATTTTTATCGAAGAATATAAAGATAAGGAATTTGATTACATAGCAGCTATTGAAGCTAGAGGTTTTTTGTTGGGGCCAATTCTTTCAAGAGAATTGGAGAAAGGGTTTATTCCTATAAGAAAACCCGGAAAGCTTCCCTGCGAAAAAGTTTCTGCGACTTATGAGCTGGAATATGGTGAAAATACTTTAGAAATGCATACTGATGCTATTAATTCTGGGGATAAAGTTCTTTTAATTGATGACCTTCTTGCTACTGGTGGAACTTCCAATGCTGCTATAGAACTGATTGAAAGTCTGGATGGCGAAGTAATTGCAGCTGGTTATCTTATCGAACTCGAAGATTTAGAAGGAAGAGATAATTTGCAAGAATATGATATATTCTCTATAATGAAGGAATAAGTAGCTGTGAAATGATATAGAAATACAATTCATGATTTAGAATTAGTTTGTTTATTGTTAGGAGTAATCCAGTATGGATTTAGAAAAAATTAAGAACAAGATAAAAACGTATATTGATGATCCTGATTTGTCACAAATTGAAAAGGCTTATGAGTTAAGCCAGGATGCTCACAAAGGTCAATTTCGTATTTCTGGTGAGCCTTTTGTAGAGCATCCTTTAGGTGTGGCGTATATTATGGCTGAGCTGGAACTGGATTTAACTTCTATTGCTGCAGCTATGCTACATGATGTTGTTGAAGATACAGATTTAAGCCGTGATGATATATCCGAAAAATTCAATGAAGAAATAGCTTTGTTAGTCGATGGAGTTACAAAACTAACCAGAATGGATTTTAAATCTAAGGAAGAACAGCAGGCCGAGAGCCTCAGAAAAATGTTTCTGGCTATGTCTGATGATATCAGAGTAGTCTTAATTAAATTAGCTGATAGACTTCACAATATGAGAACTCTGGGATATATGAGTGAAGCAAAGCAGAGAGAAAAGGCAGAAGAGACTTTAGAAATTTATGCTCCACTGGCACATAGATTGGGTATGTCCAGGTTAAAATGGGAGCTGGAGGATCTCAGTTTTCGTTATTTAGAGCCAGAAATGTATTATGAATTATCACGTAAAGTAGCAGCCAACAGGGAAGAGAGGGAAAAATATATAACCCAGGCTATTGATGAAATTGAAGAGGCCCTCTCAGATAATAATCTGGAGGCAGATATTTACGGTCGTCCTAAACATCTTTATAGCATATATCAGAAAATGGAAGAAAAAGAAATTTCCTTTGATGAAGTATATGATCTAACTGCAATTAGAGTTATAGTAGATTCTGTTAGAGAATGTTATGAGGTTCTTGGAGTCATACACGAGATATGGAATCCTATGCCAGGTAGATTCAAAGATTATATTGCTATGCCTAAATCAAACATGTATCAGTCTCTTCACACCACAGTAATTGGTCCACATGGTGATCCGCTGGAAGTTCAAATTAGAACTCCAGAGATGCACCGAACTGCTGAATACGGGATTGCGGCTCACTGGCGTTATAAAGAAGGCGGAAAAGGTGATGAAGATTTTGAAGAAAAACTATCCTGGTTAAGACAGTTACTGGAATGGCAGAAAGATCTGCAGGAGCCCCGGGAGTTCATGGAAGCTTTAAAAGTAGATTTATTTGAAGATGAGGTATTTGTTTTTACCCCTAAAGGGGACGTGATTAATTTACCCCGGGGGGCGACACCTGTGGATTTTGCTTATTATATTCATACAGAAGTGGGGCATAACTGTGTGGGAGCTAAAGCCAATGGTAAAATGGTGCCATTAGAATATGAACTGGAAAACGGTGATATTGTTGAAATTTTAACCTCCAGTGATAGCGGCCCCTCACGAGATTGGCTGGAATTTGTGCAGAGTTCCAGGGCTCGGAGCAAAATAAAAAGATGGTTTAAAAGACAGCGAAGAGATAAAATTATAGCACAGGGAAGATCTTCTTTACAACAAGCTTTAGAAAGGGAGAATATAGAACTACCTGAAGATAAAAAAAAGCAGGTCTTAAAAAATATTGCTCAGGATTTGAATAGAAATGATGTAGATGCTTTGTATGAAGGAATAGGATACGATCAAATTTCTATTAAACAGGTCACTAATAGAATTCCGGATAATTATAAAGAAACTGTTGATATAGAAGATTTGATTACCAAACAGGATAAAAAATCTTCTTCAGGCCAAGGTATTCAGGTCAAAGGAATGGAAGATATCCTTGTTAGACTTGCTAATTGCTGCAAACCTGTTCCCGGAGATAATATAATTGGTTATATAAC
>CAYOFJ010000039.1:10252-12176 GCA_964403065.1 uncultured Halanaerobiaceae bacterium
ACTCGAGGACGTGGAGTCTCTGTTCATCGTACTGATTGTCCCAATTTGAAGCAGATGGATGATAAAAATAGATTTATAGAGGTCAATTGGAGTTCTTCTAGTTCTCAATCATACCAGGTAGAACTGGTTATTGAAGCGGTAAACAAATCAGCCTTATTAAATGAAATTACAGGAATAATTAGTAATGAAAAAATTGAACTGCATTCTGTTATGGCTGATTCTGACAAGTATAATCAAGCTTATATAAAAATTAAAGTAGAACTTAGCAGCAAAGAACACATGAACGAATTAATCAATAAAATTGAAGGTGTTTCTGGAGTACTCTCGGTAAGTAGGGCCAAACCTAGCTCATAAAATTATAGGAGGTAAATATGAGAGCTATTGTGCAAAGGGTTAAACATTGTACTGTAAAAGTTGAAGATGAAGAAGTTGGAAGTATTTCTGAAGGTCTATGTGTATTACTAGCTGTGGGGGAAGAGGACGAAAAGGAAGATGCTGATTATCTTTTGGACAAAATAATAAATTTGAGAATTTTTGATGATCAAGATGGGCAAATGAACCTTTCTGCCCGTGATCTTAACAAGGAAATTTTAGTTGTTTCTCAATTCACTTTATATGGTGATTGCCGTCAGGGCAGGAGGCCTAGTTACAGCAGTGCCGCTTCTCCGCAAAAGGCTGAAAAACTTTATAATTATTTTATTCAGGAACTAAAAAACACAGAACTGGAATCTGCAAGTGGTGAATTTAAAAAATATATGGAAGTTGAGTTAAGCAATGATGGTCCTGTAACATTAATGATTGACAGTAAGAAAAATTTCTAATAAAGTAATTATTTTCATTTTGGAGGTTGATTTTTTTGCAGATTAACACAGTTAAATTAGGAAGAAATGCCACAAACTGTTATATTTTACACAGTAACAAAGAAGGTTTGATTATTGACCCTGGAGCTGCTCAAGATTTCGAACTTATCCGAGGGAAATTAGATTTAAATAAATATAATTATAAATATATTATTAACACCCATGCACATTTTGATCATATTGGCGCCAATAGTAAACTAAAACAAAAAACTAAAGCACAAATTGCTATTCATGAAGAGGAAGCTCCAGCTTTGGAAGATCCTGAGTTAAACTCTTCTTTTTTGGTGGGCAAAAAAATAATAAGCCCTTCTGCTGATATTATTTTGCATGATGAGGAAGAATTGAATTTTGGCAGATATGTTTTAGAAGTTTATCATACTCCAGGTCATAGCCCCGGAGGTATTGTAATTTATGTTCCTGAAGAAAAAGTTTTGTTCAGTGGGGATACTATTTTCAGGGGAGGAGTAGGAAGAACTGATTTACCCGGTGGTGATAGCACGAAACTGGAAAGCTCACTTCAAAGAATAAAAAAATTGCTGCCTCCAAAAGTTAAAATTTACCCTGGGCATGGTGAGCCTACCATGCTTGAGGAATTTTACAATTCTGTTTTCCCTCAGATTTATTGACATAATTGTATAGCTAAGTTAAAATTATATTGTATCAGGGATATTTAAAGGAATAACTGAAAAAGGAGTGTTTATTACTTTATGTTTGAAAAGCTTCGGAGCTATAGTAAAATCATCGTTTATATTGTTGTAGTTGCCTTCGCTGTAGGTGGAGGATTTATGGGTTATGGAGCCTTTTCTGGTGGTGGGGATGCACCTGCTGATCGGGAAGCTATGAATGTATTAGCTCAGGTAGGAGAACGTGAAATTACTCGCCAGAGATACAATGAGGTTCTGCAAAATTATGCTCAGCAAACTGCTAATTTCACCCGGGCTCAAATGCTGCCATTTCGTTTGAGCGTACTCAATTCTATAGTAGATGAGACTCTGTTAATACAGGAAGCTGAAGAGCGGGGCCTGGATCCTCAGGTTTCTCCTGAAGAAATAGATGAGGTAATC
>CAYOFJ010000040.1:0-12071 GCA_964403065.1 uncultured Halanaerobiaceae bacterium
ATATTTTTCCCAGAAAACTATAAAGTGATTTAATCCTCTTAATATTTTAGCCTGCCAGATACAGCTCTAAATGTTTATCTTCAGGCTCAGGGTTGACGGGTATGACGCAAGTGCAGAATATATTTTGGGTAGGAACTACTATTTTATGATCAAAATCAAAACCTACCATTCTAAATATTTTACAGATAAATTCGTCTCCCTGTTGTATAATACTAGCAGGAATTAAACAGGGAGTGATATTATGGCTTTGTTTAGATGGGCAGCCCCTATTTATGATGCAACAATGAATCTGGTGGGACATGGAAATACGCTGCAGGAGCTGGTGGAAATAATGGAACCGGAACCTAGTAAAAGGCTTCTTGACTTGGGAGGAGGTACAGGCCAGCTGCTGGATTATCTCCCGGGTAATATGAAAGTGACCCTGGTTGATAGTTCCGAAGAAATGCTGACTCAGGCCCGAAAAAAAGCAAGAACTCAAAAAGTAAAATATATTAATGCCCGGGGAGACGATTTGCCAATTACCGGGGATACTTTTGACTATGCTGTGGTTGCAGATGCTCTGCATCATTTTTCTCGAGTGTCGGAAACAATAGAAGAACTGAGGAGAGTTCTTAAGACGGAAGGAGAGATTTATATACTGGAGTTTGATCCCGAAAGTCTGCTGACAAAGTTTATTTCTACAGGAGAAAGTATTGTAGGAGAGCCGGCCAATTTCTTTTCTCCACAGGAATTGTCTCAGATGGTTTCGGAAGCCGGATTTACAACCTGTCAGGATAATATATCTACTTCAGTTTATATAATAAAGGGGAAAGTTTCTGAAAAATAAAGAAAAAAATACAGTGCAGGCTGAAAAATTTTCGCTGGCCTGCATTTATTTTTTTACATAATATTGTATTATTCGGGAATTTATGATAAAGTTAAAATAAGGTGCATACATTTAAGTGTCAAACACAGTAATACTCTTTTCTATTAAGAAAAAGCATTTTAATAAGGGGGTTATTAATCATGGAAATGGAAGAAACAGATTCCGATAACGTATTAAAGGTAGCAGCGCAATCTGATCCTAATTCTGTAGCAGGAGCTCTGGCAGGTGTTTTAAGAGAAGAAGGAGAGGCTGAAATGCAGGCAGTTGGGGCTGGCGCTATTAATCAGACTGTAAAAGCAATTGCTATTGCTCGCGGGTATGTGGCACCTTCAGGGATTGACCTGATCTGCATCCCTGCTTTTAAGGACATTGAAATTGAAGGAGAAGAAAGGACAGCGATAAAATTCATTGTTGAACCCAGATAGATTCGTGTTTTTTAACATAACATGATTTTTATCCCGGTTGTTTTTTTGAATTTTAATAACAAAATTTTGCAACTATTGTTTTAAATTCAGTGATAATAATTACAATTAAAAAATATTCCAGGAGAAAAATTTCAGCAATAACTGGCAATTGTTGGGTCTTACCAGGGGGAATATAATGAATCCTGATATTTTTCTCACTATAATGATACTTTTGATAGCTATAGTAATGTTTGTCACGGAAGTTTTGCGTACGGATATTACTGCGATTACTATAATGTTGATTTTACCCTGGCTGGGATTAATAGAACCCATGGAAGCTTTTTCTGGTCTTGCCAGTAATGCTGTTATAGCTATAATAGCTGTGATGATAATGGGATATGGATTGGAGACATCAGGCGCCACCGCAAAACTGACCGGTCCCATACTGAAACTGGCCGGCACGGAAGAAAAAAGATTGATTACGGTTCTTTCGGGTTCTGCAGGTATTCTTTCGGCTTTTATGCAGAATATTGGCGTGGTGGCGCTTTATCTACCAATCATTAGAAGAATAAAAAGAAAGTCAGGATTATCACTTTCCAGAATTCTTATGCCCGTGGGTTTTGCTGCATTACTGGGTGGCAATTTAACAATGATCGGATCTGGTAATCTCATTATTTTAAATGATTTACTTATGCAGAGGGGACAATCCCCTCTTAATCTTTTTAGTGTTACTCCTATAGGTCTGGCTTTATTATCAGCCGGAGTTATTTACATGGTTTTTTTGGGCAGGAGGATTTTGCCCAGCGCAGAAAAGGATGAACGCAACACTCAGGAAAAATTGATTGAAAGCTGGGATTTAGCTTCAACTATTTTTAGGGGTGCTGTACCAGAAGATAGTGATCTTGTCGGTTTAAGCCAGGAGAGCTCACAATTATGGAAAAAATACAATCTTTTTCTGGTTGCTATTGAGGAAGAGGAGGATGTTAAGTACGCTCCCTGGAGATTTACCCGTTTTTCCAGTGGACAGGAACTTTTGGTTCTGGGCAGCGAGGAGAATATGAAAAAATTTGCTGAAAATTATGGTCTTTTTTACAGCCGAGAAGGGGATTACCGGGAAAAAGTTGATAAAAAATTTGGTGAAGCTGTTTTTGCTGAACTAATGCTTCCACCTCGCTCTGAATTTACTGATAATAGTATTAGAGAGCTGGCAGTGCGGAAAAATTATAATGTTAATCCGGTTATGTTAATTCGGGGAGAGCAGGAAATAACTGGCGACTTTTCAGATTTTAAATTGAGGCCTGGAGATGTAATAGTTATATTTGGACTACCGGAAAACATCGAAAATCTTGCTGATAAAGAAGATTTGGTTACTTTAACTTCGCTGGAAGAAAGAACAGAAAAGGAAGAGAAGCCCTGGTTGGCTTTTGGTTTGTTTTTATTATCTATTTTGTTGGTCATACTGGGTTTTCAGCTGGCACTTGCTTTATTTACAGGAGCTCTATTAATGATTTTGCTGGGAATTATTTCTGTCAAAAAGGTGTATGAGGCTATTGAATGGCAGACTGTATTTCTGTTGACAGGTTTGATTCCACTGGGAATTGCCATGGAAGAGAGCGGCACTGCTGATTTTTTGGCCGATAGGTTATTATTATTGCTGGCAGATAGCCCTGTAATTATTAGTCTGTTTGCGGTTGCTATTTTATCCTCTTTTTTCACTCTATTTATGTCCAATGTGGCTTCTACGGTGGTTTTGGTGCCTCTGGTTATGAAATTGGGAGTTGAAACAGGAATTGATCCGCGGGGTCTGGCTTTACTTGCCGGAGTGTGTGCTTCTAATTCTTTTATTCTTCCCACTCATCAGGTTAACGCTTTCTTTATGAACGCTGGTGATTACACCAGTAAAGATTACATTAAAACCGGTTTTTTCATGACGGTTATATATTTGATAATAGCGGTGGGGCTTGTCTATATGCTGTACATTTAAGAATTTTTCCAAAAAATATGAAGGGAGCTGATAATATTGCTTTTTGAAAAAATTAAGTCGCCCGGGTTAGCTCATAATTCCTATTTAATTGGGGATAGCGGGGAGGCCGTTGTAATTGACCCCAGGCGTGATATTGAAGAATATCTGGAAACAGCTGTGGAAGCTGGTTATTCTATTGAGCATGTGCTGGAAACTCACAGAAATGAGGATTATATTATTGGTTCTATGGAAGTTAAAAATAAAACCGGGGCGCAAATTTGGCATGCTGATGAACATTTAGATTATGAATATGGTAAACCCATGGAGGAAGGCAAAGAGATAGAAGTTGGTAGACTGCGGATTGAAGGTCTGCATACTCCCGGTCATACACCCGGTTCATTTAGTTATGTGCTATATGGCTATGAGGGAGAACCCTGGATGGTCTTTACCGGAGACGTAATTTTTGCCGGTGATGTGGGCAGAGTTGACTTTTTAGGAGAGGATAAGCTGGAGCATACAGCTGAAGCTCTTTATAATTCTATTCATGAGAAGATTTTGCCTCTGGGGGATGAAGTAATTTTGTGTCCTGCTCATGGGGCCGGTTCTGTTTGTGCCAGCGCTATTGCAGATCGAGAATGGACCACCATTGGTATAGAAAAGAAATTAAATCCTCATCTGCAGTATGAGAGTAAAGAGGAATTCATAGAAAATGTAGCAGAAATGCTTGAGTATCCTCCCTATTTTGAGCGAATGGAAGAGTTAAATCTTGTAGGTGCACCTTTGCTGGCTGAATATGAAAAGCCACCTGCTTTGAATGTGCAGGAATTTGAGCAGAAGAGGCAGGAAGGTGCGGTAATTTTAGACACCAGAACGGAAGTAAGTTTTGCCGGAGCCCATGTGCCGGGAGCTATTTCTATCTGGAAAGATAATTTACCCAGTTTTGCCGGCTGGTTTGTAGATGTGGATAGTCCTGTACTGCTGGTAACCGATGATGGCTATCCAGAAGAAGAAATCAAACATTTATATCGGACTGGTTATGACAATATTGAAGGTTATCTTTCCGGCGGAATGATAAGCTGGCATATGTCAGCTAAAGAAAGTCATACAATTGATACTGTTAGAGTTGAAGAACTTTGTGATATTATTGATGAACAGGGTGATTATTTTATACTGGATGTCCGGTCTGAGGATGAGCTGGAAGAAGAAGGAGAAATACAGGACGCTACCCAGATACATTTAACAAAGATTCCGGAAAACTATGATAAGTTGCCTACAGATGAGGAAATATATATTTTTTGCGGCAGTGGGTTAAGGTCAATGACGGCGGCCTCTCTGCTGAAAAAAGAGGGTTTTGATAATATAAATGTGGTTTTAGGTGGGCTTTTAGGCTGGTCTTCTACCACCTGTCCCATAGAGTAATTGTCTATAGAAATTGAAGCACAGGTTTTGCTGGGTGATAACTGGCTAATAAATAGATAGCAGTTTAAAATTCATATTAATATCTATCCGGGTGCAGGGTTATCCTGGCATCCGGATTTTTGATTTTTAATAAGTATATTTTGTTCTCGGCGGATTTGATTTGAAAATTCTTGTTGCAATTTCTCCGGATTTACAATTATAATATAGTCACGAAAATAAACATTAATATATTATTGGTGGTATTTAATTACTATGAAATCTAAAACTTCTTCAGCAGATATTGCAGAAAACGAAAAAAGAAATATTGATTATCGTACTTTGCTGGCTTTCTTTCTGCCGCTTGCGGTTACACCATTTTTCATATCTTCCATTCATTCTATCATGAATGCTGCCATGGCTAGACTGCCTTATCCGGAAATTAGTATTGCGGTTTTTACAGTTGTTAAAGGTATTTCCAATGCTGTTAAAGCTCCTGATAGGATGTTTATGCAGATTATTGTTTCTATGGTTGATGATAGACAGAGTTTTTACCTGGCTTCGAAATTTATCTGGATAACCTGTGCTGGATTTTTTGCTGTGTTATTCTTACTGGCCTATACACCTTTAGGAGGCTGGTTTCTGGTTAATATAATTGGCCTGGAGGATCCAGAAACAATAAGGTTTGCCTACAGGGCAATGAGAATCACCTGCTTTTTGCCTGTAGTAGAAACTTTACGCAATGTGCATCGAGGTCTGGTTATAAGTCACGAACAGACAAGGATAGTAACCGCCGGTACAGCAGTAAGATTGGTTGCTATTTCTTTATTTTTATTCTGGGCTGTCAGCAGTCAGGCTATTTCTGGAGTTGTGGCGGCAGGTTTAGCCTGGACTGCTGGTATAGGTATAGAGGGTACTGTGGTATTGCTGGGAGTAATTTACTTTTATTCTTCCCCCGGAAAAGCGGCAGAAAAAATTACCAAAAATAAGGTTGGACGCCTGAAACTTGCTCAGATATTAACTTTCTTTTTGCCTCTGGCCGCTATGAGATTTTTGCGATCGTTTTTACAGCCCGTAATACAGAGTGGTATAGCACGCAGTCAGGTAGATCCTACCCAGGCTCTGGCTGCATTTGGTGTAGCTTATGGTTTGATGGTAATAATTGTGGGACCTCTGCGGAATTTACATCAGTGTGCCCTGGTTTATGTGGGTGAAGATGATTTTCAAAGCTGGCAAAAAGTTAAAAGGTTCTGTTTGATTGCAGGAGTATTATTGACTTTAGTAATGTTAATAATTTGCTTTACTCCCCTGGGTTTTATGATTATGCATTATATAATCGGAGTATCGGAACCGGTAGCAGAACTGGGCAGATTGGTGTTAATTGGGTTTAGTGTTTTACCCATAATAAGAGCTGCCAGGGAAGCTTACTGGGGAATTTTAATGGAACAGCAGAACACAACTCTCATCGGCTATGGAAAAGGTTTAAATTTAGCCGCTGTCTTCTTGAGTTTCATAATTTTATTGCGTCCTCTCACTGCTGCCGGCATTTCTCCGGCTGTAATAGGAGCAATTGCTTTTACAGTGGGGCAGGCAGTAGAAACTTTCTTGATATGCTATTATTCCAGCAGTAATTTAAAACCTGCTTCTCTTTCTGATTCTTTATTTTGATGTAATTATTTAATTGATTATAAATTATACATTTGATAAAATTATATTTGAATTTAAAGTAGTAAAGTGAAGGCAGTAAATTATGACCTTCTTCAAAAAATGTAAAGAGGCAGTATATGTTATGAAAGGTTATATAATTACCATTTTAAGTAAAATACAATAATTGATTCGGAGAAGAAACTAAAACTAAATTAATGTCTCAAACTGGAGGATATCTCAAATGCGCATTCGTAAAATTGCTATAATGGCTTTAATGGCTGCTATTAGTATAATTTTAGCCAGGTTTTTCTCTTTCATGATTGGAGGCACTATAAGGATTGCTTTTGATCATGCTCCTATATATCTGGCGGGTATACTTTTGGGGCCCTGGGCAGGTGCGATGACTGGAATTGTTAGTGATCTTGTGGGCATCCTTATTGCTCCTATAGGGGGCTTCTTCCCGGGCTTTACTATAAGTTATGCCCTGGTGGGATTTATCCCGGGATATATATTTAAAGATCGTAATTTAAAAAATGTAAACATCAGCACTTTAATTGCCGCACTTTTGTTGACTGATGTCATTGTGTCAGTGATACTGAATACTTTCTGGCTGTCAATAATGTTTGGTGATGCTTTCTGGGCCATTTTACCGGCTAGATTAATTGCCAGAGGAATAATTATGCCTGTGCAGATTTTCTTTATTTATACTTTATTAAATTATGGGCCGGTTTTAGCCGGTGAAAAATTAAAATCGGGAACAGAGGTGTAAATATAAAATGAATAAAGCTATTTTAGCCTGCAGTGTATTTTACGAGGAAATAGAACAGCTTACTTCTCAGGATGATGAGGTTATTGTAAAATTAATGCCCCAGGGTTTGCACGATCTGCCTGATGAAATGCGTATGCAGGAGAAAATTCAGACTGGAATAGATGAACTGGAAGCAGAATATGATCTGGAATATATTTTTATGGCATATGGATTTTGCAGTGGAGGTGTCGAAGGCTTAACCACTAAACAGGCGGAACTGGTTATTCCTAAATTTCATGACTGCATACCACTGCTTCTGGGTGACAAAAATGCCGGAGGAAAGCTGGAAAATACAGGGACTTATTTTCTGAGCAGAGGCTGGATAGACTGTGGTGGCGATACCTATAAACAGCATCTTTCCATGACTGAAGATCTGGGTGGCTGGATAGAAAAATTCAAAAAGTATGAGAGAGAAGCTGAAACTGCTGTGGTTGAATGGTATGATATGGATATGTATAATAAGGGGAAAAATTACGGGCAGGAAATGGCAGAGGAAATAAGTTTTCAATGTTTGAAAGGCTATGATACTATCGTGCTTATTGATAATAATAATTTAGAACCTATCCACTATGAATATGCTGAAGAAATGTATGAAGAACTCAATGAAATTTTGCAAAAATATAGAGAAGAAGGTCTGGAATATAAAATAAAAGATGGAGATTTAAGTTTGCTGGATGAACTCATTCATTTTGAGTCTCTGCCCGACCCTAAGCAGCAGGAATTGGTGCATAGAAATCCCCCGGGGCAGCCGCTCCGCCTGGAAAAAAGGTTAATTGGTTAAATATTCCTGCAATGAGATTTTAAACATTATGAAATTAACTTTAAATGATCTGCAAATTGTGGAGCTGGAAAGTGATTTATAATATTGATTGTGAAAAAAGTATTTATAAGGTTTAACATTAGGGCAAACCAGGGGTGATTTTATGAGTTTTATAACAGATGTGCCGGGCATAAAAGTTGGACATGACAGAGATGAAGAATCTTTGACCGGCTGTACGGTTATTTTAACCGGAAAAAAAGGGGCTGTAGCGGGAGTTGACGTGAGGGGTGGAGCCCCTGGCAGCAGAGAAAATGTTTTGCTGGAGCCGGAGAAAAAGGTGAATAGAGTTCATGCAATTTTGCTGACCGGGGGTAGCGCTTTTGGACTGGAGGCTGCTGGTGGAGTGATGAAATTTTTAAAGAACAAAGACATTGGTCATAATACCGGGGTCATTCCGGTGCCGATTGTTCCTGCTTCCGTTATTTTTGATTTGAATATAGGTGAGCCGGATTTTCCTACTGCTGATATGGGTTATGCGGCCTGTGAGAGCGCCTCGGAGAGAAGAGTAGAAACTGGTAACGCGGGAGCCGGATATGGCGCTACAGTAGGTAAGATACGAGGTAAAGATTTTTCCATGAAGGGAGGACTATCAGGGGTAGCGGTAAAACTTAAAAATGGTGTGAATATAGGAGTTCTGGCTGTAGTAAATTGTATGGGAGAGATAGTCGATAGAACAGGAGAAATTTTAGCCGGGGCTTATAATAAAGAGGAAAATTCTTTTATTTCTACTGTTGAAACCATGGAAAAGATCAATGTCGAACAAAATTCTGCTGATAGTCATAAGAATACCACTCTGGTGGTAATTGCCACAGATGCCCGTTTAAATAAATCTAAGGCCAAAAAATTGGCCCAGATGGGGCAAAATGGTATTGCCAGAACTATTCGACCTGCTCATTCCATGTTAGATGGTGATACTGTTTATGCACTTTCCACAGGTAATAAAAATGCTGATTTAAATTTACTGGGGATTAGGGCAGCAGATTTAGTGGTAGAAGCAGTACATTCTGCTATTAAGGAAGCTGAAATGCTGGCCGGAATACCTGCTCATACAGATATCACTTAATAAAATTGAGGAGGCTGATAATAAAATGCCGGAATTTAATTCTATAGGCACAATAAAAATCAAATTTGAGGAATCTGCTTCACCAGATGATATGAAAAAAGAGGAAAGCACTATTATACTGAAAAAAGAATTCGCCGATGGTTTAGACGAAATAAGTGAATATGATTATATAAAAATTGTATTTCATCTGCATGATGCGGAAGGATATGAGCTGGTAGGCCCCAGACGCTATGGTGGTGTTCGTGGAGTTTTTGCTTCCAGGACTCCTTATCGCCCTAATGCTATCGGTGTTACTCTGGTGAAACTGCTTGAGCGCAAGGGAAATAAACTGCGTGTAACTGGTCTGGATGCAATAGACAATACACCTGTGCTGGATATAAAACCCTATGCGGCAGAAATTGATGATCCAGAGGAGAAATTTGCTTAAAAGTTTGCTTTAAAAAGTATTTTTTAGCAATTAACTGTAGATTATATTTTAGAGATAGTGTATAATTATATACATATTGTGATAAATTGTAAATTGGGGTATAGTTATTGTTATATATTTTTTATATTTAATAGGGCATTTAATAATTATAAGGCATTATAAAAAGCCGGGTTATTTTAAGTAGAGACAAAGGGGGAGTATAAATATGAATCAGAAAAGATGGCTGGGGTTAATTTTAATTTTACTGGGAAGTCTTATTGTACTGGGTAATCTGGGCATAGTGGATATGAATGTCTGGAGTGCAATATTCACTTACTGGCCTTTACTTTTAGTTGGCGCAGGTTTATACAATTTGTTTACCAATCCTGCCGGCCGAGTTGGGGGAGTCATAGTTTTAGTCATAGGTTCTTTATTTTTAGCCAATAATCTGGATCAGGTGGAAATTTTTGAATATATTTCTTTCTGGCCGGTAGTATTAATATTAGTAGGACTCTGGCTGCTTTTCCGCGGCGGGAAAGGGCCTAAAGATGTAGAAAAGGATTCATTGAATTTAATCAATATATTTTCAGGAACTAACAGCAGGGTTATATCGAGCAACTTCAAAGGTGGCAGCAGTATTTCCATATTTGGAGGAGCGGAAATTGATTTAAGAGAGGCTCAATTGTCCGGGGGAAAAGCTAAATTTGATATGTTTGCTTTGTTTGGTGGCTCGGATATATATGTTCCGGATAATTGGGATATAGTAATCAAAGGGATTCCAATTTTTGGCGGCTGGGATGATAATACAGGTAATTTAAAGGGTGAGGCTGAAGAAACAGTCGGCACACTGGTTATTAATTGTCTGGTTCTTTTTGGCGGAATAGATGTAAATAATAAAAAATAATCAGGTGAGGGAATAGGGGAAAGGAGAAATAGTTTTGGCTGATAAAAGCGATTTAGCTGCGGAAAACACCAATAATTCCGGGAATTCTCTGCCCAGAAAAATACAAATAATTTATGGATTTGGTGTAAGTTATGCCATAGTGGATCAGATTTTTGCTCAGTGGCTGCTGTATTATTATCTGCCTCCGGCAACTTCCCAGCTTAGGCCTGTACTGCCTCCTTTGTTTATTTCTCTGGCTCTTGTTACTTCCCGCTTTGTAGATATGATTGCTGACCCGGCTATAGGTTATTTTTCTGATAGAACAGAAAGCAAATATGGCCGGCGCATTCCGTTTATAGCCCTGGGAACGATTCCTTTAGCCCTGATGACTGTTGCCTTATTTTTTCCACCTCGCGGCAGCAGTCAACTAATTATATTTAGTTATTTAACAGCAGTAGGATGTTTGTTTTTCATATTTTATACTATTGTAGGAGCTCCATATAATGCTTTAATTCCGGAACTGGCTGCCAATAAGGTGGAGAGGCTTAATCTTTCTACCTGGCAGTCTGTTTTTCGCCTGGTTTTTACCGCTGTAGCCATGATTTTACCTGGCTGGTTGATAACTTTCATAGGTTCAGGCAATGATGAAAGAGGAGTAAGGGGAATGGTCATCTTATTATCAGCTGTCATGGTAGTTTTTATTTTTATCATGGTGATGATAATTGATGAAAAGAAATATTCGGGGGGGAAAACTTCCCAGATCGGTTTTAAAAAAAGTTTTTCCTATATTTTTAGCAGCAGGTCCTTGATTTTTTATTTATTCGGGCTGATGTTTTTCTTTTTGGGTTTCAATACTTTGCGGGCCACCATAAATTATTATGTAGAGGATATTATGGGATATGGTCCCGGAATTATTACCCTTGCTTCGGGGTTATTATTTGCTTCGGCTGCCGCATTTTTCTATCCTATCAATATTTTAAGTCGAAAAGTGGGTTATAAAAAACCCTTATTAATATTTTTGCTTATAATGGTTATATTATCACTTTCTTTGACGAGATTGGGCCGGGAACTTCCCCGGGGAGCGGGATTTTTTATTTTTTTCCTGTTTGGCATTCCAGTTTCGGGAGCTGCTTTTATTTATCCGCCAGCTATGTTAAGTGAAATTGCCGCTCGGTTCAGCAGAAAAGAAAAAACGCATATAGAAGGGGTCTTTTTTGGGCTGCAGGGATTTTTTCTTAAACTGGCATTTTTATTATCAATAGCAGTTGTGCCGATATTATTGGTTGCCGGTGAAGATATTTCCTTATTGCGAGTAATATCAGGTGAACCGGAAGAAGTTACACGTCAGGGGATTTATTACACTTCTTTTCTGGCGTCAGGTTCTTTTCTATTTTCCTTTCTAAGCTATCTTGGTTATAAAGAAGAACAAGAACTGAATTAAGAAAAGCTGGTTTCAATTTTCAGGGGTTGATATGCTGATATCATTTGGTGTAAAAAGCAGAGAAAATTTTGCTGCAGCGTTTTACTGAATATTTGTTTTAAATTAAAATTTATGGCACCTGTCGGCACATATTAAAAAATTTGAGCGAAATTAAAAAAGCTCCTATCGTTATAACGACAGGAGCTTAATTGCTGTATTAAAATTTATATAAATTTTTACAGCTGGTCTTTAGAAATTACAGTGCGAATCTATGCACTAACCACGTTTTCTGCACGTGGACCGCGTTCGCCTTCAACTACTTCAAATTCAACTTCTTGACCGTCGTTAAGGCTTTTGTAGCCTTCCTGTTGAATTTCGGAAAAGTGAACAAAAACAT
>CAYOFJ010000041.1:0-12005 GCA_964403065.1 uncultured Halanaerobiaceae bacterium
AAAGTCTGGAGAGGATTTTGATATTAAAAGAGTGATCGAAAATATGAGGGAAACTGGGGTTTGGATTAGCCAGGAATTGGCTGAAGAAGCTATCAGATTGGTACGAGATGGGGAGTATTAGTAAAAATATTCCGAAGGCAGCTAGCTTTTGCTCGATTGGTTTCACCAAAAATTTAAGAAAGTTGACGATTTGCGGCAGCGAAAATTGGGTGAGCAATATAGATAATAATAAAGAAGGAGAACATTTTTTTCAGATCCGGCTCTGGTTAGCAATCACATGTATATAGGTGGTATTTGAGGAGAAGTAGGAAATGAAATGCCTTATCCTATTTCGGATGATTTTGAAGAACACGGTGATCTTTATGCACTAAATCGAAGTAATGGTAAAATAGAATGGAGTACAGAGGACTTTGAAATTTCCGGGGTGGGTGACACCGGTTTAATTATTGGGTGCTCTGAATATTATTCTGATCATAAGTGAAAGCCCTATCTATGTTATTGTATGATATAGAATTCAACAAGTTTATCTTAACCTAAAATTGTACACCTCACATTAGTTGGCTCCCGGGTTCGGGGGCTTTTTTATTTTTTATTTGTATTTTGGCTTTAATCAGCCGTTCTTAATTGCAAGCAGTAAACCTATAAATTTCATTTTTTATTAAGTTTTTGGCGGACTAACTCTTTTTCTGTCATTATTTTCCGCCCCTTTCAAAAATCTATCGATTCTTTTTCGGGAGAGTCTGTAAAATTTTCTGGCATCATTCGTCCCTGCAATAAAATGTAAATTTGGACGGGAGTTTTTTTATTATAAACAGATGGATCTATGCTGGCAAGAGCCCCAATAACCGCAATTGACATGCAAACAAATTAGTTTTCTCAATTTTGACATAAAAGCACTGCACTGTTACAATTATAAAACTAATGCTGGAAACTAACCTGACAAAATAAGACAAGTTGTTGAAAAGGCTTGAGTATTTTATGCTGCAGTTTTACATATTCACAAGATCTTTCCTATTATCTTCAGAAAAGCTTCTTAATGCTGGGGTAGCGGGATTTATGGCTGATTTTGGGATTTATAGCTGTTTTCTACGGATTAATATAATGGATTGAAGAAAGGGTTTAACTAAATTACACTGGGGGCAAAACTCTAATGAAAGAATTGATCTGGGGAAGTATTAGAAATAAGTTTTTGTTTGCTACCATCGGGATTTTGCTGATTTCTTTTGTGGTGGTTGGTTTAGTTCTATTTAATTATCAGGAGGATATGGTGAGAGAAGAATTTCATCAGAACATTGAGAGAGAGTTTGCCATGGTGGGAATCTCCAGTGCCAGCCCCATCTGGGATGGCGATGAAGAAGCTGTGGAGAGAGAGGTTGAGGATTTCTATGAGCGATTTAATGCTCTATATTTCAATCTGGAATTTCATGATGGAACGGAGGTTACGTTAACCCGTGATAATGAATTCGATAATCTGGAGGAACTTGAAGAGCGCGGGGATGTCCATTATATGGAGACAGATATAGTGTCCCGGGATGATGTCTATCTGGGCACACTTTCTACCTATTATGATGAAAGATTTGTCCAGGAAGAGATGGGGCAATTTCAGCGCACTCTTATGATAGCATTTGCCGCCATAATATTTATCACCAGTGTGGTGGTGATTTTTACAGCCCAAAAAGTTACCAATCCTCTGAGCAAAGTCACCGATTTCGCCAATTCTCTTGCTGCAGGGAATCTGGCAGCAGCCAAGATTTCGGTTGAGAGTATTGATGAGACAGGAGAGCTGGCGGATTCACTAAATTCTATGCGAGATAATTTATCGGATATGTTCAGTGATGTGGAGGAATCCTCACGTCAGCTTGCTTCCACCGGTCAACAGCTTTCTGCCACCAGTGAAGAGATGTCGGCTTCGGCTGAAGAAGTAAGTAAAGCTATAGAAGAAGTGGCTTCCGGCGCGGAAAGTCAGTCCATGAGGCTGGAAGAAACAGAGGAGCATATGAAGGAGCTTAATCAGCAGATAGATAGTGTGTCGGAGCTGGCTCAGGATATGGGGGGAAGGGCAGAAATGGTAAATGAGCAGGTTACCCATGGGAGTAAGACTGTGAAGGATTCCATTGAAAATGTAGAACAGGTCAAAGAAGATTCTGCCCGCATAGCCGGAGATATGGAGAAGCTGCGTGATTTATCGGGAGAAATAGGTGAAATTGTGGAGATGATCGATGGCATAGCGGAACAGACCAATTTGCTGGCTCTTAACGCATCTATTGAAGCCGCCCGGGCTGGAGAAGCCGGCCAGGGATTTAATGTTGTGGCTGATGAGATACGGGGGCTGGCAGAAGAGACTACTCAGTCCACCGAAGAGATTACAGAATTAATTCAAGAAGTACAAAACAGCGTTAACAAGACAGGTGAAAGAATGGAGGCTGCTACGGAAAATGTCGATGAGACTGTGGAGACAATAAGATCTACTGAAACTGCTTTTGAAGAAATAGAATCCGCAGTAGATAATCTCACTGATTTGATAACGGAAGTTGTGGATAGAGCGGAAAATATGTCTGACAGCAGTGGCGAAGTTATGGAAGCACTGGAAGAAGTGGCCAGCAGAAGTGAAGAAGCTTCCGGCAATGCCGAAGAAGTAGCGGCTGCCAGCGAAGAGCAGAATGCTACCACCCAGGAGGTGGTGGAAGTATCAGAAGAATTAAATGAAATGGCCCAGAATTTAAATGAGCTGCTGGATAGTTTTGAGTTTGACAAATCCTGAAGTGTCTGAGTTCATTAAGAAGTAATATAAAGTGAAAAGTTAATAATAAATTTAAAAGCGTACCTAGAATATTTTGCCCAGAATTATATTTGTAAAAGTTCTATAAAGTACTTTATATATCTAGCGCATAAAATTTATTTAGCGTTCGTCATAAACAATTTCCCCGGATATAATTGTAGTTTTCACATTGAGATCTTCATCCAGCAGAACTATATCAGCCTTTTTCCCTGCCGCCAGCCTGCCTCTGTCAGTAAGGTTTAACAGCTCGGCCGGATTGGTAGAAAGCAGGCGGCAGGCCGAAGGCAGGTCTATACCGGTAAACTTAATGATATTTTTCAGAGCCTGATTCATAGTCAGGGTACTCCCGGCCAGGCTTCCGTCCTGGCAGCGGGCAACCCCCTGCTGAACAGATATTTCTACACCGCCCAGTTCATACTGGCCATCTTCTATACCGGCGGCCCGCATGGCGTCGGTAACTGCTATGACATTTTCACAGCCTTTATTTTGTATCACCATATTGACTGTGGCCGGGTGCAGGTGTACACCATCAGCAATAATTTCCACCGGCCGGGATTTTCTTTCCAGAAAAGCACCGATAACACCGGGGTTGCGGTGGTGAAATTCTTTCATGCCATTAAAAAAGTGAGCTCCCAGCTCCAGCCCGGCCTCATAAACCTGCTGCATCCGTTCATAGTCTGCTCCGGTGTGAGCGGCGGCTGTGATAATATCTTGCTCATCAGCATAATTGATGATCTCCAGGGCACCCTCCAGCTCCGGAGCCAGAGATACTATTTTCAGATATTCCCCTAAAATTTCCTGCCAGTTTTTGACTTCCGGGAGAGAAGGTCTGCGAATATATTCTTCATTTTGCGCCCCCTTTTGCTCAGGATTAATAAAGGGGCCTTCACAGTGCACCCCCAGCATATTAGCAGCAGGTGAATTGCCGGCGAGAAAACCCGCCAGCTTTCGGCAGAGTTCTGCTGTCCTTTCCCGGGAAGAAGTTAAAATTGTGGCCAGATATCCGGTGGTTCCACAGCTCAACTTAAACTGAGAAATTTCCTTCCAGGCTTCAGGGATGCCCTCATTTATTTCCCGGCCGGCAGCCCCGTGTACATGGATATCTATAAAACCGGGGGCGGCATAAAATTTCCCCTTTAGATCTATCACCTCATTACATCTTTTTTCCGGAATATTACCGGCTCGATTTATCTCCATAATTCGGTCATCGGCAATGAGAAGATCGGCTCCGGGAATTATCTCTTCTTTACCTATAATATCCGCGTTTTTCAGCAGCCTGTACATCATGAAAATTCCCTCCTTTAACCCAGATGAGTCCTATTTGAACTCCATTTACTCACCAAATATATCAGAGTTATTTTTGAAAGTAATATTTGAGCTCTCGATATATATAATAAAATTAATTTGTTCTATAATATCGATACAAACAAAATTTTCGCTAGTGATTCGCTAGTAAATTGCAAAAACCTTAGGCAGCTGCTTTCGTCTATTGGTTAATGCTTTTTTCGATTAATGTATTTTATAGTTTACAGCCTTCCAGTTCCAGCAGCTTCTTTTTTACTTCTCTGCCAGCGCCAAAACCACCGGGGCTGCCATCCGTTCTGATGACCCGGTGGCAGGGGATGAAAATTAAAATAGGATTTTGCCCACAGGCTCCTCCCACTGCCCGGGGGCTGCCGGCGTCAATATTTTCTGCTATCTGTTTATAGCTGCGGGTTTCACCATAGGGGATTTTCCGCAGCTCCTGCCATACTTTTAATTGAAAAGAGGTGCCCCGCGGTTTTAAAGACAGTGAAAAATTTTTCCGCTGACCTAACAGATACTCTCGCAGCTGCCGACAGGCAGAATCGAGCAGGGAAGTGGTTTTTTTGTTCTTGTTATTTTCTCCGCAGCTTTCGCTCGAGTCGTAAACTAGAGGTATATTTTCTATTACCTGAACTTTGCTAATAGCCAGGTCTTCCTGTACAACCATTAATTTGCTGTCCGAATAGTTACTGATTTTCTGCCATTGTTTTATTTCACACACTTTACTTTTGTTCATATTATTCAGCCTTTCAGCAAATATTTATCCAGAATATATTTGTGGTTCACAGCCGTAGTAGTGTTAATAAGAATTATACAGCCTAAAAATATGGATTTCAATGAAATTCGCTGAAATGAGATGAAAATACAGGGAAGAATATTGTGATGACTTTTGTTGTTTTCAAGGTTGAGAGCAGATATAATAAGTCAAAAATAGGACCGAGCTGCAGGGAGGCAGTGAGCCGAGCCAGCCGCAGGAAGCGGTCATGGCAGTGCAAGGGTATAATTGGTTTTAACCCGAGCACAGGAAGCTATCCCGATGACCTTAGATATTTTTCACTATTGGCGACTAAATAATCACAAAAATGATGTCGAGCCCCAGGGAAGTGGTGAGCCGAGCGGGAAACAGGAAGTTTCCTCGCGAGGGGAGCATCATTTTTGTATAGCATATAAGGAGTTGGAAAAATATCATATGAAGAGGGATAACTTCCTGTGCTCTTGCAGGGATTCACCAACATGAACTATAATTCTATAAACAGGGACTGCACTGCAGAAAGTTATTTTTCATTGCTAAGATAGGGATCATAATTTTATGTTACTTCAGCACTGCCATCAACAGGGTGATAATTATGTCCGAAAGTGAATACAAACAGGTAAAACAAATAGTGGATAAAGCTGTAAGCTTAAAGCGGGATGATAAACTGGAAGAGGCCCGGGAAGTTCTGGAAACAGGGCTGGAGGATTATCCCCATAATAATTACCTTAAAGCCAGTCTGGCCGATCTGCTTTATCGCCAGCGGCAGTTTGCCCGGGCAGAAGAGCTGGCCGCAGAAATTTTGCAGCAAAAGCCGAATGACGGCCGCGCTCTTACTGTCAAAGGGAATATAGCCTTTCGCAAACGTGAATACGAAAGAGCACGGGAGCTGTTTGCAGCTGCCTATGAAAGCGATAAAACTGTTTATGTAGCTCAAAGGCTGGCCAAAACTCTGCTCAGGCTGGAAAAATTTGAGGAAGCCCGCCAGATTTTGGAGGAATGGCTGGAGAAGAAACCCGAGCATGAATATCTGCGCAAGCTGGCTGCTCAGCTGTACGAGAAGATGGATGATGAGGAAAAAGCGGAGGAGATGTATGAAAACCAGCTGGAAGAAAAACCCGAAGATCAATTTGCCTATAAGGAAAAAATTAAACTCCGCCTCAAAAATAAATCCACTGAGGAGGCAGTTAAAGAGCTGGAAAATTTACTGCGTCTGAAAGACCATGAACAAAATCCTCATCTGCATTCACTGCTGGCCGAATATCTGGAGGAAAAAAAGGAATTTTCCCGGGCGGCCGAGGAATACAACAGGGCTCTGGAGCTCGATCCGGGCAATATTTATGTCAGCAAAAGGCTGGGGCTCTGTCTATACCGGGCGGAAGAATATGAGCAGGCCCTGCCCTATCTGAAGGAGGCCTTTCGCGATGACCCCGGAGATTATTACACGCGTTCGGTGCTGATGAAAATATTTACTGAACTGGAGCTATTTCAGAAAGGACAGGAATTTTTCCAGGATGTAATCAGAAATAATCCTGGTTTTGAGAATCTATACGGTATGATCCGCAAGCTGGAAAATAAGAGTGGTGATAACCATGACGGAAAAGAAGATTAAAGATTTAGTGGAGATTCCCCGCGTAAAAACTGTAATACAGATGTCGGATATTGAGGACCCGGAGCTGAGGGATTTTCTTACCAGCAGCTTTTTGCTAACTGCCGAAGTGGAGGACGTTCTTTCCGCTTTTTTCACCGATATCAGCCGGCATGAAGGTAAAGGTTATTTTATAGAGGGTAATTTTGGTTCCGGTAAATCACATCTTTTGGGAGTTATGAGCCTGCTGTTAACCCGTCAGGATTCCTGGCAGCCTATTCTGGAGCAGACAGATAATGAGAGCCGGCTGTCACAGGCCAGCCAAAAAATACAGAACAGCGACTATATTGTCATTAATATTTCTTTAGTAGAGCACAGCAACAGAGAGTATTTAGAAGATATTGTTATGGCTGCTCTGGCGGATTTTTTCCACCGGGAAGAAAAAATCTCCCGCCAGGATTTTTCCTTTGCCGGTGAAGAGGAATTTATTGAGCGTCTGGAGACACTGGTACAGGAGGAGTATCCGGACAGGCTGCAGAGTTTTCTGCGGGAAAACGATCTTACTGCCGGGGAATTGTTCTCTCCGGGCAATTTGTTTCTGGTGGAAAAATTGACCGACCGTCTTAATCTGCCCTACCGTTTTAATTTTGACCGCAGTGATATTTTTCAGCAGCTGCAGGATATTCTTTCCAGCACCTCTTATGAGGGCGTCGTAATTTTAATAGATGAGCTTTCAGAATTTTTGCGTTCGCGCACCGATGGCCGGCGTTTTAACGAAGACATTCGCTTTCTGCAATTTCTGGGGGAATTTACGGGTCGTATGCCCTGCTGGGTGGTGGCAACTCTGCAGGAGGAAATCGAAAAAACGGGGGAGACAACTCCCGAAGCTTTCAACAAAATCAAGGACAGATATCCGGCCCGTTTCCGTCTGTCAGGTGCTCATATTAAGGAGATTATCAGTGATAGATTGATTCAGCTGCAGGAAGGTGCCGAAAGTGAAGTGGAGGAGATTTATGAGCTTTACAGCTCGGCTTTCCCGCAGCTGCCGGTATCTTCACCCGAGTTTACCTCTCTATATCCCGTACATCCACCGGCGGTGAATCTGCTGGATAATCTTAAGCCCCTGTTTTCTCAACACCGCGGTATCATCGATTTTATCCATTATCGCCTGCAGGGCGACAGCTCGCGCAATATTACCGGTATGATGGATAATGCGGCGGAAGATCTTTTGACTCCGGAACAGATTTTTGACCATTTTCTTCCCCGGATAAGGGAGATGATGGAAACTGCGCCCTATTATGATAAAGTATATAAATATTACGAACAGGAGATAGAATCTCTGCTGGGCTCGGAAGAGGCTGAGGTCGGACTGGAAATAATTAAACTGCTTATTCTCTTTAAGATCTCACCTGTAGACAAGGAATATACCGTGGAAGATATTGCTAATATGCTGCTGCACCGGGTGACAGATCTGGATCCGGCAGTTAATTATGAGTATATCGGCGATATTCTTGACCGTCTGTACAGCCAGGGGGCCTATTTAACCCGCAGTGAAGTTGAAGAAGACCGCAATCAGGTTTATACTGTAGACTTAGAGGCCGACGTTAACCTCATTATTCAGCGGCGGACAGATTACATTCAGAGCAATCTGTTTGCAGAGGACAGCCGCCTTTTTACCCGGCCGGCCCGGGAGATTGATGACAAAGTTTTACCCTTTTCCCGCCTGTTTTCCAGCCCGCGCAGCAAACGCACAATAGAGTGGCATAACACGGAACGCGAGGGTTTTCTATATTTTTTGCCTCTGACCGAAATTTCTCTGGAGAATATCAGGACTTCAGCAGCCCGGCTGCAGGAACGAGAAGAAGATTTTATGTTTATTATTGCTCACGCTCATAATATTGAGGAACAGCGCCGGCATTTACAGGAGGTTCTGCTGCCCGAGTTGAATGAAGAGGAGAGAAAATCATTTTTATTCTGGCTGCCGACTGAACTGGAGAACCGGGAATTTTTGCAGGAGTTTCTGGCCCGGTTGCTGCTGCTGGATGAGTACGAAGATGATTCTTCTCCTACCGGACGGGAAGTGCGGGGAAAATTACAGGATCAGATAGCTGCTGACTGGAATAAGATAAAAGATATTTTCCGCCGGGCCTATTATGAGGGAGAACTGCTTGATGGCAGGGAACAGCAGATTTATTCTCTGGAAGAGACTGCTTTTTTGCCCTTCGATAGGCTTAAGCAGCAGGCTGTGGCCCGACTGCTGGAAAATCGCTTTCCCGATCATACCAGTATAGCTCCCTACAGCCGGGTGGTACGGACCGGGCAGATAGATGATCTGATTGATCAATTTCTGCGTCCCGGAGAGATTGATAGTTTGCAAGAGACGGAGGGAAATGTGCTTAATCTGATTGATACCCGCCTTAAACCCCTGGGCCTGATTAAGAAAAAGAAAAATTCAGTGAGTCTGGAGGTGAATCCCGATAAAAACCCCCTGCTGCAGCGGTTTTTCTCCTATCTGGAGGGTGAGAAGACCTCTCTGGAGGAAGTTTATCTGCAGCTGCGCAAGGGCAGCTATGGTCTCAGCAGACAGCAGTTTAAATTGCTGGTTTATTGTCTGTTATTTGCCGGTTATATTACCGCTTTTTCCAGCCGGCGCAAGATTAGTCTCAAGCGTCTTAATGCCCGCAACTTTAATCGCATAGAGTATCTGGGTTATGGGGAAATTATAGCCGATGAATTCCAGGAAATTCTGCGGGAATGTGTGCTGCTGCCCCCGCGCTATAAAAATCAGCCATTTTCTCTGCCCCTGCAGCATGATATCTGGGATCATCTGGTGGATGAAAAGCGCGAGCTGCAGGAGAGGATAGAGAAAGTAAGGACAGAGCTGAACAGGCTTCCCACAGAAGAAGCTGAAATAGTTAACCGGGATAAAATAAATTCACAACTGCAGAGTCTGGAAGTTTTGCTGGAGGAAATCAAAGTTAGCTATTCTTCGGAAGAAGGTCTGGAGAGATTTGCCTCTCAGTATCGCAGCATGCCTCATGTGGATAGTTATCTTAATAATCTGGACAGTGTGGAAGAATTCTTCCAGGAAAGACAGGAAGATTATCGCCGGATTAGAGTTTATCTGCAGGACTCCCGGCTGGAGATTCCCGGAGAGGAGAAGTATGCTGAGCTGAAGAGGGATTATGAAAATTTATTCGATTCTCTGGAGAACGAAGATGTTGTCTACAGTGAAGATTATTTTGCGGAGCTCAAACAGGCCTTTACTAATTTTCGCCGCAATTATATAGAAATATATCGGGAAGAACATGAAAAGCAGCTGGCCGGAGACAGATTCAAACCCTATGAGAAGATCAAAGAAAGCCGCGGCTATCAGGTTCTCAGTCAGCTGGCAGATATAGAAATTGTTTCTGTGCAGGATGATCTGGTAAGGGTGGACAGATTATTATCCCGGGCTCTGCGCCGGCGTTGCCGTGATTTTTCTCTGCAAAAATTGCAGGAAAAACCCGTCTGTTCCTGTGAGTTTACCCTGGGGGAGGAAATAGAACTGCCCTCTCTGCAGGAGATACAGAGCACTATTACTTCCGGTATTATCCAGTATTTACAGACACTGCAGAAACAGGAGCACCGGGATAAATTGCGGGAATATGCTCAGAGCATGGAAGCCGCGGGAGAAAAACGTTTTGCCCGCCCCCTGCGCAGATTGCTGGAGCTTCCCGCGGAAGAAAAACAGGAGGTGCTGCAAGAGCTGGATGAGGTACTCAACCGCCGGGTATTGAAGCGGATAAATAAAGCTCTTTCCCGGGATATCTCCGTGGTGGAGAGAGATCTGGATGAGCTGTATGAAAATCTGGTGGAGAGGAGTTTTTCTCCCGGACAGATACGGGAAATAATTGATCAGTGGCTGGCAGGTGCAGAAGGAACAGAAGCTATGGATGAACAGACCTATATTCGAGTTGTTTCATCTGAAACAGTCGACGGACAGCGAAGTAAAAGAAAAGATGTGAGTTCTGAAAAAACAGAGGAAGAGGGGAAAAACCTTCTGGAAACTTATCTGGAAAGCTTTTATCCCGAGCTGCTGACTTTATTTGATGACACGGGTTTGACGGGATTTTCTCTGCTGCTGGCTTTAAGTGACTGGCAGAGAGCCCATAATCTCGCTGATGAGGAAATTTTTGCTCTGGGCAAACAGTTTTTACCCCGCAATGAAAAAGAAGTTATTTCCCGACTGCAGACAGATGAAACTCTGTTTTCGGCCCTTTTCGACCTGAGCTCCGACTGTTTTTCGGCGGGGGAAAGCAAAGATGAGAATAAAGCCGAACAGGACGATAATATGAACAGGGAAAAACAGCTGGGGAAAATAGCCCGCACAAAGGTGAATAATTTGATAAGAGAGAAAAATCTGGACGTCAATCTTATTCAGAAGTTAGAGCTGAAAACACCTGTAGAGTGGCTGACTGCTGTGGCCCGGGAGCGGGTTTCGATAGAGATAATCACCCGTTTAACCGCCCAGTTTATTCAGAGGTTTACAGCCAGCGCTTCCCGCGGAGAGATTGAGGATTGTCAGCGTTACATGCAGGAGTTAATAGAGAGAGAAAGTTACGAATATCCTGAACAAAAAGATGAATATATAGAACTGCTGGAAAGTTTTATTGAAATTACTGCAGCACTTAATTTTGCCGGCGGACAAAAACCGGAAACTGCTTCTGAGTGGAAACAGCTGTATAAGAATTATCTGGGTCGGCTGGAATTTTATTTGCATAGAGCGCTGACTCTGGCTGAAAAATTAGAACTGGCTTCTTCTCTGCCGATTTATGAAAAAAAAGAAAAAGTTAATAAGCTGCTGCGCCGCTTTGAAAAAAGATTTAGCCAGTTTTATCAAAGCAGAGAATTTCTGGTGGCGGAGTCTGGAGAGGAATCACAGGCAGGAGAATTTTATCAGCTGAGTGAATTGGTTAATATTCGTTTTCCCGAGATGCTGAGTAAAATGAGGCTGAGAACCAGTCTGTGTCTGCTCATGGATGGTATGAGGTGGGATTTATGGCAGCAGATAAAGGGGAGAATAACCCAAAAATTTTCCAGCAGAGTGCTGAAAGAGGGGCTGATGTTTGCCCGGGAACCGACCAATACGGAAAGACAGCTGGAAGCCTTGAAAAATTCTGAGTTCACCGGAGATATTCACCGGGCAGAAGATGTTGATAGCCAATTTTTCCAGCAGAATAATGTGGATGACCCCGAGCAACCACAGATTATTAAATTTTCCTGTATAGATGAAAAAGTTCATACCAGCAAACAGGATTATCTGGGCTTTATTGATGAAACTATTTTTCAGATAGAAAACCGCTTATTCCCTTTTTTACAGGAGCTTCCTCCCGAACAGCCCCTTCTGTTCCTGGCAGACCACGGCTTCAGCATCAATCACCAGTTTAAAGAAAGTGAAAAGTATGAGTCGCCGCGGTATATGCACGGCAAGGGCGGACTTTTTGAGACTTTGGTGCCCTGGAGTTTATTGTTTTTTTACTAACTTTCTGCCGGAAAAATTATCCAGTATCTCACCGTCTAAAACTACCAATAAATAAGAG
>CAYOFJ010000042.1:0-8106 GCA_964403065.1 uncultured Halanaerobiaceae bacterium
GCTTTAAAACAATCTCTGGAAAGAATGAGCACTGAAGAAGTAACTGTAAATGTAATTCATACCGGTGTAGGAGCAATTACAGAAACTGATGTTGACCTGGCAAGTGCTTCTAATGCCATAATAATCGGTTTTAATGTAAGACCAGGATTAAATGCACAGAAATATGCTGAAAAAGAAAAGGTGGATATACGAACCTATAGAGTAATATATAAGGCTCTAGAAGATATAAGAGATGCGATGGAAGGACTCCTAGAGCCCGAATTAAAAGAAAGGGTTCGGGGGCATGCTGAAGTTAGACAGATATTCAAAGTTCCTGATATTGGAAATGTTGCCGGGGTTTACGTACGAGATGGAGTTGTAAATAGAAACTTTAATGTTAGAGTGATCAGAGATGGAGTTGTTCAACATGAAGGTGAGCTATCTTCTCTTAAAAGATTTGAAGAAGATGTGAGAGAAGTTAAGGATGGTTACGAATGTGGAGTCGGTATCGCGAATTTCAATGATATAAAAGAAGGAGATATTCTGGAATTTTATGATTATAAAGAGGTAAAAAGAACTCTATAGACCTCTTTCTAAAAAAGAGGTGAGTAACAATGGTAAAAGAAAGAGATAGAAGACTGGGTGAGCTATTAAAAGAAGAAATAAGCGATATAATTAGACGAGAAATTAGAGATCCCCGTATAGGAGGATTAGTTTCTATTACAGAAGTTAAAGTTAGTGGGGATCTCAGGCATGCTAAGATATTTGTGAGTGTAATGGGCAGTGAACAGGAAAAGCAAGAAACCATGGAAGGTTTAGAGGAAGCAACTGGTTATATACGGTGTCTTGTGGGAGAAAGAATTACGGTTTATCATACTCCAGAACTTAAATTTAAGTATGATGATTCCATTGAACACGGTATTCATATTTCTCAGATAATAAAAGAGGCGAGAGAAGAAGATAAACAGGCCATCAGACAGAGACAAAATGAAGAAGATCACGAACAGGATGGAAAGGAAAAAAATTAAATGAATATTCCTACTTCTAAAAGTGATAAAATTTCCGCCCTGAAACAAGTATTTGCAAGGGGCGGAACCTTCTTTTTGTTAGGACATAAAGAGCCTGATGGAGATTGTATAGGTTCTTTAAGCGGGCTATATTACTTATTAAAAGCTCGGAATAAAACGGTAGATATGGCCGTATATGAGGAAATCCCCCTTCAGTATAGGCTGGTTACTGAGGATATTAAAGAAGAAATTATTATGTATTCCTCAAATGTTAATTTATCTAATTATGATGTCGTCGTAGTTGCTGACTGCAGTGATGCTGGTAGACTGGGACCTGCTAATGAAGATGTACTTGATTTGATAGATACTGAAACCACTGTAATTAATATAGACCATCATGATGATAATGACCATTTTGGCAATTATAATTTTGTGCTTACTGAAGCAGCAGCTACTGGAGAAATAATTTATGATCTTGCTGAAAAATGGCAGTGGGATATTCCTTTACCGGCTGCCAGGTCTTTAGCTCTGGCTGTGCTGGCCGATACAGGTTTTTTCCGCTACAGTAATACTACCCCGGAAGTAATTAGAAAAATTCTTGATCTTATGGATATGGGAGTAAATATTTACAAAATAAATCGCAGTCTATATGGTAGAAAACAGCCTCGAATTTTAAAATTACAGGGGAGAGCTTTGGCCAGTCTGAAAATGGCTGCTCAGGGGAAAATTGCTTACCTGCAGATTACCAGAGAAGATTATGAGGCCACAAATACTATTCCACAGGATAAAGAAGGTATTGTCAATTATGCGAGAGATGTAGAAGGTGTTGAAGTTGGTTTGCTTTTTAGTGAGGAAAAAGATGGAGTAAAAGTTAGTTTTCGTTCCAATAATTATTTGCCGGTACATGATGTGGCTAAAAAATTTGGGGGAGGGGGGCATCCCCGTGCCGCTGGCTGCAAAATAAATGGTGAGTTAGAAGAGGTAATAAATGATGTTATTGCTGAGGTGAGGGATAATGTCTAAAAATTATGGAATTATGAATTTGCTTAAGCCTCCAGGAATGACATCATTTGATGCTGTAAATTGGCTCAAAAATAATTTTAATGTTAGAAAAGCGGGGCACACGGGCACTCTTGATCCTCTGGCTACCGGGGTTCTTCCGATTTGTATTAATAAAGGTACTAAAATTATTCCCTTTTTACCTGAAAAGATTAAAGAATATCAATGTGAAATTGAACTTGGTCTAGAAACTACAACCCATGATAGAGAAGGTGAAATAACAGAAAAAAATAAGAACTGGAAAAATTTAGATTCTGATAATATTGAGGCAGTACTAAAAGAATTTTCGGGCAAAATCAAGCAGATTCCCCCGATGTATTCAGCTGTCAAAAAAAATGGAAAAAGGTTGTATGAATTTGCCAGGGAAGGAAAAGAGGTTGAGAGAGATCCCAGGGAAGTACGTATAAAAAATATTACTATTACTTTACTAAAACCACCTCTTTTACATTTGAAAATCTCCTGTTCCAGTGGCACATATATCCGAGCTTTAGCCCGGGATATTGGCCGCAGTTTAAATTGTGGCGGGGTCTTAAATTTTTTAATAAGAACTGCTTCCGGCCCTTTCAAAATAAATGATGCATTAACTCCTGGCGATTTAAAAACAGAAGAGGATTTTTATTCTAGTTTAATTTCTTTAACAGCTCCTTTGAATTTTCCTGAGCTGACAGTGAAAAATTCCTCACTGGAAAAAGCAGTTAATGGAGCCCAGCTTACATCAAATGATTTCATAAATCCGGAAAAAATTGAGGGTAAAAATATAGATAATGATAAAAAGAAGTTTATAGTCCGCAGTCAAGATAATATGTTTATTTCTGTAAGCAGTCTGAAGCGCTGTAAGAAAGGAATTTTTGTTCAACCTGAAAAAGTTTTTAACCTGAAGTAATAGAAAGTTTGTGTGGAGGTAATCAATTAATGAAGGTTTTGTACGATGAAGAATTTGAAAATTATAATGGTCCCGCTACTGCTCTGGCCTTGGGCACTTTTGATGGTGTCCATAGAGGTCATCAAAAAGTTATAAATAAGGCAAAAGAATTGGCTGAGAACAATAATTTGGCTTCAGGGGTTTTTTCATTTAATCCTCATCCTCGCAGAGTTTTAAATTCAGCGGAAGGTCCGCGGGTTATATGTTCTCACCGACAAAAAGAAGAAATTTTACGGAGGTTAGAACTGGAATATTATTTCTGTCAGAAGTTCACCAGTGATTTTTCTCGCACACAATTTGAAGAATTCGTTGCTAATATATTGGTCAAAAAATTGAAGAGTCAATATCTTGTTATTGGTGAAGATTTTACTTTTGGATATAAAGGAGAAGGTAATAGCGAAGATCTTAAACAATTAGGTGAAGACATAGGTTTTAATGTGAAAGTACTTTCCCCCCTAACCACAGATAATAATAAAAAAATTTCCAGTACCAGGATTAGAAAATTAATTGCTGCAGGAAAAGTCAGAGAAATTCCTGAATTGTTGGGACGGTATTATACTATGGCAGGGAAAGTAGTTCATGGTTCAGGTCGTGGTCATGAACTGGGTTATCCTACTGCTAATTTAAAATTAGAAGCAGATTACATATTACCCCGAAGCGGTGTTTATGCTGGTTACGCAAATTATAAAGGTGGTAAATACAAAGCTGCCGCAAATTTTGGTTACAATCCCACTTTTTCTGAACAGGACTATAGAATAGAAGTTTATATTATAAATCTGGATAAAGATATATATGGAGAACGAGTTAGTATTAGTCCGGTGGAATTTATTCGTGAAGAAGAAAAATTTGATAATATATCAGAGTTAAAAAAGACAATTCAATCTGATATTCTTTACACAAAAAATGTTTTGTGATACTATTATGTAAGTAGTAAGAGAAAAATTTTCCCTGGCTGGGATTTTCGCTTCCTCCAGCGGATTCTCGGTCAGTGGAGTATAAATTTTATAGGAGGTGTAAACTAACATGCTTACCACAGAACAAAAACAGGAAATTATTGAGCAACATCAAAGAGAAGAGGGGGATACTGGCTCTCCGGAAGTACAAATTGCTCTATTAACAGCCCGAATTAAGGATTTAACCGAACATTTAAAAGAACATCAACTAGATCATGCTTCGCGCCGGGGACTTATAAAGATGGTCGGTCGAAGAAAAAGACTGTTAAAATATCTTAAAAATAATGATATCGAACGGTACCGTAATCTTATTGAAAATCTTGGTATAAGAGGATAATTATTGTAAAGAGCGGGTTTCTAAACCCGCTCTTTAATATAGCAATAATATTTTAACAAAATAATTATTTTGAAAGAAAACTTAAGTTAATACAAGGAGGTTCATTATGGAAAAAAATTGGAGCATAGAAGTCGGAGAAAAAGAAATGTCCTTTGAGCCTAAAAAATATGCTCAACAGGCTAATGGAGCTGTTTTGGCTCAATATGGTGACACTTCAATTATGGTCACCGCAACAATGGAAGAGCCCAGAGAAGGTATAGATTATTTACCTCTGATGGTTAATTATGAAGAAAGAGTTTATGCTATAGGTAAAATTCCTGGTAGCATTACCAGAAGAGAAGGCAAACCCAGAGATAAGGCCACTTTGTTTGCTCGTCTTATTGATCGCCCTCTTAGACCGCTTTTTCCTCAGGAAATGCGTCATGATATTCAGGTTGTAGCTACTGTTCTTTCCGTGGAAGATGATTGTGCACCTGAAGTAGTAGCAATGAATGGAGCTTCAGCTGCTCTAACCATCTCTGACATTCCTTTTGACGGACCTATTGCAGGTGTAAAAGTAGGTCTTAGTGACGAAGAATTTGTTATAAATCCAGCTGAAGAAGAATGTGAAGAAAGCCCCCTGGATTTAATGGTGGCAGGTACTGAAGAGGCTGTCATGATGGTAGAAGCTAGTGCTGAAGAAGTTTCAGAAGAAACTATGGCAGAGGCTATAGAATTTGCCCATACACATATAAAAGAGCTGGTACAATTTCAAAAAGAGATGCGGGAAGAAATGGGCAAAGATAAAATGGAATTTATCCCTCCAGAACTGCCAGATACTTTAAAAGAAACAGTAAAAGAAAAATCTGAATCCAGGTATAAAGAAGCTATTTTTACAGAAGATAAATTAGAAAGAGAAGCAAAGATGGACGCTGTCAAAGAAGAAGTTATGGCAGAACTGGAACAAGAATTATCGGAAGAGGAGTATGAAGAATATAAAAGTCTCCTTGCTGATGAACTTGATAATGTGTCAAAAAGTATAGTTCGTAAAGAAATTATTCAAAACCATCATCGACCTGATGGAAGAGACATAGATGAAGTTAGGCCAATAAATGCCGAAGTTGATATGATTCCCAAAGTACACGGCTGTGGCATGTTTCGTAGAGGTGAAACGCAAACCTTAAGTGTACTTACTCTTGGTGCTTCCAGTGACGAGCAAATTTTGTTTGGTCTGGGAGAAGAAGAAAAGAAAAAGTTTTTACATCATTACAATTTTCCTCCATATAGTGTCGGGGAGACCAATCCGATTAGAGGCCCGGGCCGCAGAGAAATTGGACATGGAGCTTTAGGAGAAAAAGCTCTGAGACCAATTTTACCAGAAGACAAAGAATTTCCTTATACGATCAGGTTAGTTTCTGAAGTTTTAGAATCCAATGGCTCTACTTCACAATCAAGTATATGCAGCAGCGTCCTCGCTATGATGGATGGAGGAGTTCCCATCAAAAAACCTGTTGCTGGAATTGCCATGGGGTTAATGAAAGAAAATGATGATATAGCAATTTTGACTGATATTCAAGGTCTGGAAGACCATTATGGAGATATGGATTTTAAAGTTGCTGGAACCAGAGAAGGCATAACAGCCCTGCAGATGGATATTAAAATTTCAGGGATTTCTAAAGACATAATGACCAGAGCTCTTAAAAGAGCCAGAGAAGGAAGGCTGCATATTCTGGATAAGATGTATGAAGTAATTGCTGAACCTAGAGAAGAATTATCTCCACATGCTCCTCGAATGATTACTATGGAGATAGATCCAGATAAAATACGTCATGTTATAGGTCCAGGCGGCAAAATGATAAATAAAATAATTGATAAAACCGGTGCTCAAATAGATATTGAAGACGATGGTACCATATTTATTTTATCTGAAGATCAAGAAGGTGGAGAAGAAGCCAGAGAAATGATTGAGGAACTGACAAGAGAAGTAAATGTCGGGGAAATATATTCTGGCAAGGTTAAAAAAATAGTTAATTTTGGTGCCTTTGCCGAAATTGTGCCTGGCAGAGAAGGTTTAATTCATATTTCTGAACTGGCTGATTATCATGTTGATGAAGTAGAGGATATAGTCGAAGTCGGTGATGAGGTACCAGTTAAAGTAACTGAAATAGACGATCAGGATCGCCTTAATCTTTCTCGAATTCAGGCCCTTAAAGAGATGGACGAAGATGAGAAAAAGAAATATCAATAAACAATTCTAATATTTCTTAAACCTGGGGTTCGGATGTTTTTATAGTGAACTCCAGGTTTAATTATTTCAAATGTTATTCAATTTTTAATTGATATTTTATATTTCAAAAAATTTTCTTTTTGGGTTAACTAAGTATTTTAATGTTTTTTGAAATAATTTCAAAATAATTATATAAGTTAATTTAGGAAAGGAGTTAAATATGAGATTAGGTAAACATGTATCTATTGCTGGAGGTTTACATAAAGCAGTAACAAGAGCTGTAAACATTGGCTGCAATGCCATGCAAATTTTTGTTAAAAATCCTCGGGGATGGAAGGGAAAAGAATTAACAGAAAAGAACTGCGAAAAATTTCAGCGGGCAAGAGCAGAAGCCGGGCTTGACCCTGTGGTTGTTCATTCTACTTATTTAATTAATATAGCTTCTCCTAAAGAAGATTTATGGCATAAATCTGTAGAAGGATTAAAAAATGATTATTTACGTTCTGTTAGAATTGGAGCAGATTATTTAGTTTTTCATCCCGGAAGCCACACTGGTTCTGGTGTTGAAGCAGGAATTAAAAAAATTGCCCGGGGAATTGATAAAGTCTTGGGAGATATTGAAGGTAAAACAAAATTACTCCTGGAAAATGTAGATGGCAGCGGCACCAAAATTGGAGCCAAATTTTCCGAATTAAAACAAATAATATCCTTAACAGAAAATAAAGATAGACTGGGTATATGTGTGGATACCTGTCATTCTTTTGCTTTTGGTTATGATGTATCAGATAAAACCGGTCTGAATAGTCTTGCCGAAGAAATTGATGGTCAGGTGGGATTAGATAAATTGGAAGTAATTCATATAAATGATTCTGTATATGAGCTTAACAGCAAAAAGGATGAGCATGCTCATATAGGAGAAGGAAAAATTGGTAGAGATGGTTTTTCTGAAATTATTAATCATCCTGAATTTAGAAATAAACCTTTTATTTTAGAAACACCCTGGTTTGATGATAGGGAAGACGATCCTGATGTTGACAGAATTAAAGAGATAAGAAATTAATAGTATTTAATAGAGGCAAAGTATAACTAGGAGCCGATAAAATGCAGAGTGCGCAAATATTTTCGGATCAAACATTGAAATTTATGAGAAATGAAATTAAAAAGGCTGATAACAATGAAGTTTATTTTAAAGGAAAATTTAATTTCTCTGAAGCTGTGATTGATAAGGTTGAAGTCATTGCTCGGGGAAATGATAAAATGGCTCCGGCAATAGTTAATAATTTAAAACCTGGTTTGTGTGTAATACATAATCATCCCTCTGGAGATTTGCGACCTTCTGCGGCAGATATAAAAATTGCTTCTAAACTGGGAAATAGGGGAGTAGGTTTTATTATAGTTGATAATGAAGTGAAAGAATCTTATGTGGTTGTGGAACCAGAACAAGTGGGAAAAAGAGAGCCGCTCCCCCGCCAAAAATTGCTTGAATTGCTGCAGAGCGGTGGAGGTCTGGAAAAAGTTTTATCTGATTTTAGAGAAAGGAAAGAACAACTTTCTGTTCTGGACAGAATTATCTCAGCTTTTAATGATAGGGAAAAAGTTATGATTGAAGCAGGTACCGGTATTGGTAAATCTTTTGCTTATTT
>CAYOFJ010000042.1:8116-11947 GCA_964403065.1 uncultured Halanaerobiaceae bacterium
GTTACCAGCAATTTTTTGGAATGAATTAAATGAAGAAGTAATTGTAATTTCTACAAACACAATTAATCTTCAGCAGCAGTTGTTAGAAAAAGATTTAGTTCAGCTTAAACAAATTTTACCCTTTGATTTTAAAGCAATATTAGTAAAAGGGAGAAATAATTATATCTGTAAAAGAAAAGTTCATAATATTTTAAATCAGACAGATGATGAAGGGGAAGATTCTAAACTTACCAGAGTTGCCCGGCATATTTATGAAAGCTTTAAAGAGGAAAATTATTCAGGTGCATATAGTGAATTCGATTTTTCCGTTTCAGTAGAAATATGGCAGGAACTTCGTTCGGAAAGTGATCTTTGTCTGGGGAGTAATTGTCCTCATGTTGAAAAGTGTTTTTTTCAGAAGGCGCGGGAAGAAGTTCATAAAAGCGATATTTTAATAGTAAACCATCATCTACTGCTTTCAGACGTTATTTTAAAGGAACAGATGGGAGGAATTTTACCGGATTTTAATAAATTAATAATTGATGAAGCACATAATCTGCCAGAAGCAGCTCATAATATTAGTGGCAAAGAATTTCATGCTCCCAAAGTATTAAGATTACTAAATAGATTAAAAAATTCAATAAATTCACCTATGGTTAAATTGAGAAATTTAGATGTAGTGATAGAAGAGTCTATAAAAAAATCGGTGTTTAACATTATAGATAATCAACTCTGGCCTCTTTCCCAGCGATTGGAAGATGCTATCAAAGAATATGGACAGAAGTTAGAAGATTTAATGTCTTCGGATCAAAAAACTTTAAGATTAAAAGAAATGACATTTTCTGATGAAGAAAAGTTAACATGGAAGACACAGGGAGATAAAGTTTTACAGCTTCTTCAGCAGTTTGAGAATAAACTAGAAGAACTAAAAGAACTTTTAACCGATAATATTAAAAATACTCCCCCTGGGAAAAACCCTATAATTCAAGAATTAACAGGATATATAGAAAGAATTAATAAATTTATGGTTGCCCTGGAACTTAATTTAAATTTTGATTCACATCAGGATAGATTTGTTTTTTGGCTGCAGCGAGATAATTATGGTGGTAATTTTAAAGTAAGGCAGAAGAATTCACGTATTAAAGTGAATGATTTTTTGCAGGAAACTTTATATTCTCGACTTGTTACACTCATTCTAACTTCTGCTACTCTGGCTGTAAAAGACGATTTTTCCTATTTCAAAGAAAGATTAGGCTTATCAAAAGCTGATCAATTGAAAATTTCTTCTCCTTTTGATTATGAAAATCAGGCAGAGATATTTGCCCCGGAGAATATTCCTGCAGTAACCGAGGATGATTTTATTGAAAAAATAATGCCAGATCTAGCTGAAGTTGTTCTTTCTACTGAGGGAGGTTCATTATTACTTTTTACATCTTATAATATGCTGCATGAAACAAAAAATCTTCTCAATCCATATCTGAATAATTCATCTAAAGAGCTGTTAATTCAGGGGGAATTATCCCGACAGCAAATACTAAATCGTTTAAAAACCAGTGGCTCGTCTATTCTTCTGGGTACTTCAAGTTTTTGGGAAGGTATTGATGTTAAGGGTTCAGCTTTAAGTTTACTGGTAATAATGCGGCTGCCATTTGCCGTTCCCTCTAATCCAATTGTTGCAGCCAGACAGGAAATGATAGAAAACCAGGGTAAAAACCCATTTTACGAAGAAACTTTACCTGGAGCGGTTTTGAGATTCAAACAGGGTTTCGGAAGATTAATAAGAGCTAAAAGTGACACCGGAAAAGTAGTTATATTGGATCGTCGAATTATGAAAAGGAGATATGGCAAATATTTTATTAAATCTTTACCAGAAGGCTGCAATGTGAAAAATAACTGGCCTAATAGTTGATGAAGTAATATTTGCCAGGCATTTTAAAATTCAGGCAGGAAATTTTCTTTTGTCAAAGAATATTTAGAGTAGAAAGAAATTAGAAAACTTTCACTTTGGGCAGGGGTAAAATATGAAATATCAGCTGACAGAATTATTTAATATAATATTAACTTTAGCCATAATTATAATTATATTTATGGTTGGTATTTATTTTAATGAAGAACAGGTTCAGGCCAGAAATTTTCATTTGATTTATGTTATGCAGGAGGGAGATACTTTATCTGAGGTTTCAACAAAATATGGTATCTCTACCAATGAATTAAAACGGTGGAATAACATTGAAAGCTCCACTTCTCTCAGAATTGGTGATGAAATTGAAATTCCAGTTGATATTAGAGAAAACGAAAGAGAGTTTTCAAAAAGTTTAACTGAACGAGAAAAAGACCTATCTCTTGAACTCCAGAATAGTTTCACTGTTAGAATCAATCCTCAGCAGGAACAGCCTGATCTTTCCCAAATTGATGGCAGTGATCTTATAACCTATCATGTTCGTCAGGGAGATACAGTTTATGACCTGGCACGCCGGTTTAACACTACCATGGGAAAAATCACTTCTTTAAATGATATGGAAGACGATATATTAAGACGGGGAGAGGAAATTGTCATTCCTGTGACTGAATTGGGTAGACGTGAGGTTATTTCGCGATCAATTTCAGATCAAGAGTTTGATCTTTTAGCCCGCATAATTCATGGAGAAGCCCGCGGAGAACCTTACCTGGGTAAAGTTGCTGTAGGTGCTGTGGTAATCAACAGAGTGTTAAACCCTCGCTTTCCCGAGACGATTACTGAAGTCATTTATGATCAGGGTCAATTTTCTCCGGTGCAGGATGGGTCTTATCGCATGCAGCCAGATTCTGCTTCTCGCCAGGCAGCGAGAGAAGCTTTAGATGGAAAGGATCCTACTGGTGGTGCTCTGTTTTTTTACAATCCGGACAAAGCTACAGATCGAGCCTGGACACAAAGACGTGAAAAAATTGTTACCATTGGAAATCATGTATTTATGAGATAGGAGGTTTATTTTGAAAATATCTATTACAAGGGTAAATGAATCTATCCCTTTGCCCGAATATCAACACAAGCAAGAAGATGCAGGTTTAGATCTTTTTGCTTCTGAAAATCTGGTTATACCTTCAGGAGAATGGAAGCTGGTTAAAACTGGAATTAAAATCGCGATCCCCCGGGGCTATGCAGGATTTGTTTATCCTCGCAGCGGTCTGGCACTTGACAAAGGAGTAACTGTTCTTAATGCAGATGGAGTTATTGATCCCGGCTATCGCGGTGAAATAGGTGTTATTCTAATAAATCATGGTAATGAGGAATTTGAAGTTGAAATCGGAGATAGAATAGCGCAATTAATTGTTCAGGAAGTAGTCCAGGTGGAATGGCAAGAAAAAGAAAATTTATCGGATACCACAAGGGGCCAGGGAGGTTTTGGACATACAGGATTAAAAAATGATTAAATTGGGGAGGTTATTTTATGAAGCACCAAACGATGGAACTGAAAAAGGAAGAACTTGTACTGCTGGATCAAAGAAAGCTACCACAAAAAATTGAATACTTTACTGCTGAAAATTATAGAGAAGTAGCTGAAGCAATTGAGAATATGGTAGTCAGAGGAGCACCAGCTATTGGTGCTGCTGGTGCTGCTGGAGTATATTTAGCGGCCAGAGAATATAAAAATATTAGCTCTCAGGAAGCATATAATAAAGTTGAAAAAGCTGCTGAAGTTCTTGAAAATTCCCGTCCTACAGCTGTTAATCTTAGCTGGGCAATAAACAGAATGATGAAAATTTTAAATACTAATAAAAATAAGGATAGACAGGCTTTATTGAGGGTTCTGGAAAATGAAGCACGTAATATAGCTCAAGAAGATATTGAAACTAATCGACAAATTGGTCTAT
>CAYOFJ010000043.1:0-11298 GCA_964403065.1 uncultured Halanaerobiaceae bacterium
TATCAGATGTCTATGATGCCCTCAGAAGTGACAGGCCCTATAAAGATGCTTTTTCTCATAAAAAAAGCTGTCAGATCATTAAAGAAGACAGCGGAAGTCATTTTGATCCCTTTTTGGTTAATTGCTTCCGGAAAATTTCAGATAAATTTAAAACAATAAGTCAGGAAGAGGATACAGAAATAGAGGATTATAAAGACATACCGGCTTCTATACAATTTTAAGTCAAACTGGAGGGCACAATTTAATATTGATTCTTCTCCAAATCATTTGGTGAAATCGCTATATATATACTTTATAATCAGGGTTCCTTACACCCTTAATTTGTCAGGACCTATAAAGTATTAGGAAGAGAGGCTAAAACAAAATTCAACCAACTGATCTGGAAGAGGAATCTAAATATCAAAATCACCCAACACTGGAGGTATTACAAATGAATAAAGATCTTGTAGAAATGCGTAAAAGGAAAAATATTGGTATTATAATGCCGGAGGGTGAGATAGTATTCGAAAACTCTAATGATCTCAAAAAAGAAGTTAAGAATAAACTCAGAGATGAGCAAGATATTAGCAACTTAATAGTAAATTTAGAACAGGTTTCCTATCTGGATAGTTCCGGAGTGGGGTTTTTAATTTCTCTGCTAAAATTTATGCGACAGCAGGAAGGCAAACTGGTACTGACAAATTTAGATGAAAAAGTCAAAAGAGTTATTGAACTTACCAAGTTGGACGGAATAATTGATATTTATGAAGATGCTGAAAAAGCACTGGAAGAATTTTAATATTATTTAATTTTAATTGTAATAAAGATTGAAGATAGTTTTAAAATTAAGTTTATATAATAAATTTGTATGAATTAAAATTATACCAGAGGAGGTCAAGAATAAATATGAGGGTAAAATTTGAAGAAGATTATGCTCGTATTATTCCTGGAAAGAAAATTGATTTAACCAATGCTGAAAAGCTGAAGGAGAAGTTTGTAGAATTGGTAGAAGAAAAAAATATTAAAAACATAACTCTTGATTTTAAAAATGTAGAGAAAATAGATAGTTCCGGCCTGGGCAAACTTTTATTATTTCATAAGATTATAAAGGAAGCACAGGGAAAACTTAAAATAGAAAATGTAAATTCACAATACGTTAAAAAGGTTTTCAATATGGTTAATCTTACTGAAACTTTAGACATAGAAATGTGAATTTAAGCAGTCGCTATGTCAAAAAAAAATTGAGGAAGGAATTTTTTATGATAACTAGCAATGACCATTCTGTAAAATTCACAATGCCTGCTCAGAAAGAAGCCATATCTGATACTCTGAATGAAATTACTGCTGAAATTGCTAAAATTGATCCTGAAATTCCCGACTTAGATTTTTGCCTGGAAATGGCAGTTAGAGAAATGCTGGCCAATGCCATAGAACATGGGTGTAAAAATTCAGAACAGAAAATTGAAATTACTTTACAGGTAAACACTAACCGGGTGAAATTAAGCGTAAGAGATCCTGGCAAAGGCTTTAATTGTGAAAAGATAAATATGGCTGAAATGCCTGGCCTGGAGGAAAAAGGTCGGGGGCTTACTATGATAAAACAAGCAGTTGATGAAATGCATTTTAATGAAACCGGCAACAAAATTACTGTTTATTTTAAAAGTACATAAAAGATTTTATTTATATCTGAAGATAAAAATCAGGGGGTTTTTCTAAATGAGCAATAAAACTAAGGATAATATTATGTTAGAAAATTTTATCAACTCCCTGCCTTATCCTGCAATAATAATTAATAAAAAGGGTATCATAACCACTTATAATACACTATGGAAAAACAGGGTTTTGCAATGTAATATACATATGTCTGAACCAAGACTCAAAGTTAATTATTTCACAGAAATCCTGCCTGCTTTTGGTCTAAAAGAAGATCAGGTTAATAAAGCTTTTCGAGAAATTAAAAAGATTATTTCTGGGAGAAAGGAGCTTTATCGAGGTTCTTTCTGCTGCTTTTCTCCTCAGAAAGAAGAACATTTTGCGATAAAAGCAAAATCTTTTAAAGACGGAGCTCTGATCATTCACGAAGAAATGTCTGATCTCTCATCTTCTACTCAGGAAAAAAGTAAAAATGACAGCACAAATTGTAATAAAAATAAGGTTTTGCAGGAAGAAAATCTGGAGTTCGAACCTCTTCGCTATGATCAGGAAGGCAATCCCAGCGAATATTATATTAAAGGTATATCTGTAAAAATTAACGGAAAAGTTAAGGAAATTTTTGGTGTTTTCGATAATATAACCGAAATTAAAAGACAACAAGAAAAATTAGAAGCTATTTTCAAAGCCAGCAAAAACGTTGCATTTGTAATGGCTGAGTTAAAAGAAGATAGCTTTAACATTAAAGAATTCAGTCCGGGAGCAGAAAATATTTTCGGATATAATAAACAAGAAATCTTGGAAAAACCAATTTCTACTCTGCATCCGCAAACGAATGAACAAAAGATAGCTAATATAAGGAAAAAAATTAAAAATGGTGAAAGCTGGCAGGGCAGAATAAAACTGAAGCGAAAAAATGGAAAAATCTTTGCAGCTATGCTTAATGTATATCCTTTCGAACCCTCACAGGAAAAAAATAGTAAGGCTTTAGGAGTAGCAGTTGATATCAATGAACTGGAAAAGACCAGAGCTAAATTGGAATACCTAAGTTATCATGATGAGCTTACAGGATTATATAACAGAAAGTTTATGGAAGAAAATATGGAAAGACTTGATACACAAAGACAGCTCCCCATTAGCTTGATAATGCTCGATGTAAACGGGCTTAAAATTATCAATGATACTTTTGGCCATAAAATGGGTGATAGATTACTAATTAAAACCTCGGAAATTTTAGAAAGCTGTGTGCGTCAGGAGGATATTGTCGCACGCTGGGCTGGAGACGAATTTGTGATACTTCTTCCTAAAACCGATAAAGCAGATGCCAGGAAGATTTCTGCCAGAATTCGAAAAAAGTGCCAGAAAACTTACCAAAAAAATTGTGAGAAAAAACTGGAAGAATTGCCCCCGGTATCACTAGGAATGGGAATAGCTGTTAAAAATAGACCTAACCAAAATATCGAAGCTGTACTTAATTCTGCCGACAAAAGAATGTATCAAGATAAAAGAAAGAATGGTCTTACCGCCAAAAGAGAAATGATAAACTGTCTCCTGCATCGTTTGTATGCCAGAACTTTTGAAACTGAAACTCATACATTAAGAATTACGAGGTTAGCCATGAAAATGGGGGAAGAGCTGAATTTACATAAAGATGAATTGGAAGATTTGGCCCGTCTCAGTGGATTACATGATATTGGTAAATTGGCTATTGAGAAAAGGATTATCAAAAATAATTCACCGCTGACGCAGAAAGACTGCGAAAAAATCAAAAATCATCCTGAAAAAGGGGCTAGACTGGTTAACGCTGTTGATGAACTTGCTCATATTTCTGAATTAATTAAAACTCATCATGAAAACTGGAATGGCACTGGTTATCCTCAGGGCCTCTTACAAAGAAATATTCCCCTGCTTTCCAGAATATTTTCAATAATAGATGCCTATGATGTAATGATAACCGGAAGGCCCTATCAGCCTTCTGTAAGTAAAAAGAAAGCATTGAAGGAAATAAGGCGATGTGGAGGCAGCCAATTTGATCCCAGTTTGTCAAAAAAATTCGTAGAAATGATAAAGCAGGGGGGGATTTGAAATATTAAACAAGTTAATTTAGATGCTTTACCCTATAGGGCGGTTATTTGTTCTGTGGTAAACTTACAGCCTGGAGAAACGCGTTTTGCCTATACCGATGGTTTGACCAAACAGGAAATTGAAGGCGAAAATGAAAATGTATGCTTTAATGCAAAGAATTAGAGGGAATTTTTCCAACGAAAATAGAACCCCCAAAAAGAAACCACTGTTGAATTCTATCAGCAGCTGTATTTTGTTATATTTACTGGTGAAAACTGGTGAAAACAGGAGAAGGCTATAAACTTTTGCCAAAAACTTCAGAAAATTATTTTTTTATCTATTTTTACAGGAATATCAGCAAGAATATATAAATAAGTTAACATGTTAGTAAGTTAAATTTTAATCACTGGCCCTGCCCGAAAATTATCAGGGTATTTTCCGGCAAAGCGAAAAAATTATTTTTTAGTTAGTTTTCCAGCCAAAAAAAGTAAAAAAGAGTATTTGAGTACTGCCGGATTTTAGCAAGCAGAAGAAGGCGAACAGATAATGGAGGTAGGTACCGGCAGAGTAATTATTTTAATTTTATTGAGGTGATGTTGTTATGAGTATTGATAAAGATGTATTGATCGAACAGGCCAACAAAAATGATGTTAAATTTATTCGGCTGCAGTTTGTCGATATTCAGGGCATGTTGAAAAATGTAGCTATAACTATCGATCAGCTTCCTCAGGCGCTGGACGGTAAGATAATGTTCGATGGCTCCTCTATAGAAGGTTTTTCCCGAATTCAGGAGTCTGATATGTATTTAGAACCCGACAGAGATACTTTTACCGTCTTTCCCTGGAAGACGGAAGAAGGCAGGGTTGCCAGGCTGATGTGTGATATCTACACCCCGGAAGGTGAGCCATTTGCCGGCTGTCCCCGCCACACCCTAAAACAGGTCATAGAAGAATGCAGTGAGATGGGTTATGCGCTGCAGGCTGGACCTGAGCCGGAGTTTTTTCTGTTTAAATTGAATGAAGATGGTGAACCTACAACCAAAACTCATGATAAAGGCGGCTATTTCGACCTTTCCCCTGTGGATAAAGGCGAAAAGGCCCGGCGGGAAATTGCCATTGCTTTAGAAGAGATGGATTTTGAAGTGGAAACCTCCCATCATGAGGTGGCTTCCGGGCAGCATGAAATTGACTTCAAACATACGCCGGTGCTGAAAACAGCCGATAATATAGCTACCTTTGAATTTGTGACCAAATCTATCGCCCGCAAACATGATCTCCATGCCACCTTTATGCCTAAACCCATTGAAGGAATCAATGGTTCGGGTATGCATGTACATCAATCTCTGTGCAAAAATGGAGATAACATATTTTATGACCCCGATGGAGAAAAAAAGCTGAGCAAAGAAGCCTACCACTATATCGGTGGACTTCTGAAATACGCGCCGGAATATGCAGCTATTACCAATCCGCTTATCAATTCCTATAAAAGGCTGGTCCCCGGCTACGAAGCCCCTGTCTATATATCCTGGTCAACCTGTAACCGCAGTGCCTTAGTCCGCATTCCAGCCGCCAGGGGCAATTCCACCCGGGTAGAACTGAGAAATCCTGATCCTTCTTCCAATCCCTATCTGGCCATGGCTGTCACCCTTAAAGCGGGGCTGGAAGGCATTAAACAGGAGATTGACCCCGGAGAAGAAACCCTTGATAATATATATGATATGAGTTGTGAAGAAAGGCGAGAAAAGGGTATTACCAGTCTGCCCGGAAATATCAAAGAAGCTGTGGAAAAGTTCAGCCAGAGTGAATTGATGAAAGAAGCTCTGGGGGAGCATATATTTCACAAATTTATCCGGGCCAAAGAGCTGGAATGGAATGAATATAAAAAACAGGTTCATCCCTGGGAAGTGGATAGATATCTGCTCAATTATTAAACTAATTTAAAGCACAGTAATAGCACAAAAAAGTGTTTCTTCTCCCGACAAGGCAGTTGAACTTTGTATTTTGTATTAGTTCATCCTCTTAACACTTATTATGGCAAGCTATCAAACGGGGCCTGCAACCCTCCCCTCCCGGAGTCAGGCCCTGTTTTTTTATTGCAGGCTTTTTTCCAGCCTCTAAATTCTCAAAAAATGTTTCTGGAATATCACATCTTCTTGCCTCCAAAATCTCTTTAAATCCTCGGTCTTTCCATCATATCTTCTTTCGCCTGCGGAAAATTTACTTTAATATCTCCTGCAAAACTGATAAAATATAACTTGATGTCTGCAGTAAACTTTAATAAATTTTACCTGCTATTGTGGAAATGAATACTCTTAAAATTCTGCTAATCTATCTTTTTAGGCTCTTTTCCAGACATTTTTCAGGATAAAAAAATTAAGCAGGCAGGAGGGTGAATTCGCCTTATAATGAAGAACAAAAGAATTCTGATAGTGGAGGATTTAAAACTGCATCAAAAACAGATTCGCGATAAAGTTGAAGAACTGGGGCATAAAGTTATGGGGGTGTTTCCCGCGGGTAAAGAAGCTCTGGAATTTATTCATTCCCGAGCAGAAAAACCCGACCTTCTCATTCTGGATATTAATTTAGCCGGAGATATGAATGGGTTTGAACTGGCCCGTAAAATTGGTGAGCAGTTTGTCATTCCCATCATTTTTCTGACAGCCTCAGATAATGTCGATATAGATTTTCAGGAAAGCGATTTAAAAAACACCTATATCTATCTCAATAAGATGGAAAAACAGATAAACCTGCAGCAGCTGGAAAAAAATATTGAGCTGGTCCTGTATAAACACCAGATTAATCAAAGACTGCAGCAAAAAATGGAAGAACAGGAGATGCTGTTAAATACCATAGATACCCAGATCTGGTATTTGAAAGATGAAGATACTTATGGAAAAGTTAATCAGGCTCATGCTGATTTTTTGGGTATGAAAAAAAGCGAACTGGAGAATAAAAAGATATCAAAATTGCTTTCTCGCCAGGAAGCAGAAACCTGTATAGCAGGCAACGAGACGGTCTTTGCAGAGAAGAAAAAAATAAAAACCAGAGAATGGGTAGAAAATAGTTCCGGCGAAAAACGTCTGCTGGCTATAACTAAAAATCCTCGTTTAAATAAAGAAGGTGAAGTGGAATTTGTAGTCTGCAAAGGAGAAGATATTACTAAAAGCTGGCAGAGAAAGCTGGCACTGCAAAAAAGCCGGACACGCTATAAAACTATCTTTTCCAAGGCTCCTATAGGTATTATGATAGAGGATGAAAAAGGAAATATTTTAGAAGTTAACCAGGCTATGACCGAAATAACCGGCTACAGCCGGGAAGAACTTGTGAACAGCAGTATTTTCGACAAACTGGTGCTGCCCCACCAAAAAGAAGAAGCCCGGGAAAATATCGCCAAAATTATTTCCGGAGAAGATGTAGATTATGAAGGGAAAACACTTCGTAAAAACGGAGAGCTCAGACATATATATCTAAAGGAAACGGCGATAGATCTGCCCGAAAATAAAAAGGGCATTCTTTCCATGCGCATCGATATAACTGAACGTAAGCGGATGGAGGAAAAACTGCGCTTAACCCAGTTTTCCATGGATAATGCCGCTATTGCTATCTTTTGGATTAGCCCCAGAGGCAAGATCGAATATGCCAATCAAAAGGCCTGTAAAATGCTGGGATACAAACAGCAGGAACTGCAAGGAAAATTTGCCCATGAAATAAACACCGAACTTGCTGCTGAAGATAGAGAAAAAACCTGGAAAAAATTAAAAGAAAAGGGCAGCTATAAAGTGGAAGCTAAAGCTCAAACCAGCATGGGAAAACTCCTGCCAATCAAAATAATCGGGCATTATCTACAATATCAGGAAAAAGAGATGGAAGTAGCTTTTGTACAGGATATTACCGAACAGAAAGAAAGTGACAAAGAAATTCAATACCTGCTTTATCGCGATGAACTGACCGATCTTTACAACCGACGTTTTTTGGAGGAAGAGATGAAAAGACTGGATACAGAGCGTCAGCTGCCTATAAGTATTATTATGATAGATATAAATGGTCTCAAACTTATAAATGACAGCCTGGGCCATGAAAAAGGTGATGAACTGCTGACCCGAACGGCTAAACTGCTGAAAAATTCGGTGAGAGATGAGGATATTCTGGCCCGCTATGGTGGAGATGAATTCGTTATTCTTCTCCCTCAAACCCCGCGGGAAAAAGCACAAAAAATATATGAAAGAATTCAATTCCGCTGTGACCGTGTATGTGAAAATACTGAAGAAGATTTAGCTATCTCTCTGGCTATAGGCATAGCTAGCAAAACTGAACCAGCTCAGGATCTGGATGAAGTTTTAGAAAGAGCAGATGAATACATGTACCAGAACAAAATTGCCAGCAGTCAGAACCAGAGAAGTACAGTAGTTAAAAATCTTTTGCAGATACTGGAAAGAAAAACCGATGAAAGCAAAGAACACGGGCAAAGATTGAAAAAATTAGCGAGGAAATTTGGAGAATGGCTGGAACTATCCCGGGCTGAACAGAATAGACTGCAGCAGCTGGCATCCATGCATGATATTGGAAAAATTTCTCTGGACCCGGAAATACTTCATAAATCGACACCTCTAACTGCTAAAGAATGGGAGAAAATTAAAAACCACGCTGAGCGCGGACATAAAATTGCCCTGTCTTCGGAAGAATTCATGTCGGTGGCCGAAGATATACTGGCTCATCATGAACGCTGGGATGGCATGGGCTATCCCCGGGGACTGAAAAAACAGGAAATTCCCCGCCTGGCCCGCATACTTTCTGTGCTGGATGCTTATGACAGTATGACCCACGAAACCCCCTACAGCCAGCCGATTTCCAGAGAAAAAGCCCTGGAAGAGATAAAAAACTGTGCCGGCAGCCAATTTGATCCCGAGCTGGTGCGAAGTTTTATGGAGATGATAAAATCCAGTTCCTAGTATTATTGCCAGGAGATGTTATTCTCATCAATAAACGATAAATGTAGCAAAATTTATAAAAATAGTAAAATATAGAATAGTTTGAATATTTATCTTTCCTGTGATACTATTATCATATAGTAACTCTAAAATAAAAAGTCAAATCAATTCAACAAAAAAGGCGCAAAACTCAGCAGCCTAAAACTGCCGGGCTGACAGACCATAATATCTAATATTATTGGCCTCCAGCATCTGCAGCTGGAGGTATAACTATTTTTTTATAATCCTTATTATTGGAAGCTATAAAGGGTGTAAGTAACCCTGATTGAACAGTATATATAGCGATTTCAACAGCTGTTTCGGAGAAGATACAAATGAGTATTGAAAAAAATATTTTCACAGGGGGGAATTAAGTATGAATATTCTGGAAAAAATTGATGATTTTGTGGTTGACAGACAGATAATGATGGGTTTTTTGGTATTGATCGTCTCGAATATTATTATCAGTTTCCATTCTTTCTATAATTTCTGGCAGCAGGGTATAAGGGGAGGGCAAATATTTATACCGATAGGTATCGGGCTTTTTACTCTAATTTTCGGGCTGGTTTTAATAAAATTTACCCGCGAGCATTTAAACTCACATGTCAAGGAGATTAAAAATACCAGCAGTGATATCGAACTGGCAGCCGGAGATACCATGGCAGCTGTGGAGGAAGCAGCCGACAGCAGTGAAGATCTACAGAAAAAAATAAAAAATTCATTTGCCCGTATAAGGAAAATAAATGAGAAAAATGAGAAAAATAGCGAAGCAATCAATGAAGTTGAACAGACCATGGAAGAATCCACCGAAGCAGTGGATATGGTGGCTAAAGCCGCCGAAGAAATGGCCAGTGATAGTGAAAATTTGCAGTCCCAGCTGAAAAATGCCTTCGAAAACATCCGTCAGATCAGTAAAGCCAACGAAGAAAACAACGAATCCGTTAAAGAAGTTGTAAACGTCATGAATAATTCTGCAGCAGCCGTCCAGGAAGTAGCCGAAGCAGCACAAAAAATGGCCAGCGACTGCGAAGATTTGAAGGGCCAATTAAAGGACAGTTTTGCACAGGTGAGAGAAATAAATCACGCTGTAGAAGAAGGCCATACGGCAGTGAATGAAGTCACCAGCACTTTAAATGAATCTTCCACAGCTGTTGAAGAGATAGCTCAGGAAATGGAAGAAATATCTGAGATTGTGGAGAAACTGGCAGGAAATTCAGAGAATATTAATAGTGAAGCAACCGATAGTTTAAACAGCATTGAGGATATGAATTCTCTGATAAAAGATGGCAGCAATGTTGTAGACAGCACCCTGGGAGAAATGGACAAGCTGAAAGATAGAATTGGCAGAATTGATGAAATTTCAGAATCGATTAAAGAAATCTCCGACCAGACAAATCTACTGGCTTTAAATGCAGCAATTGAAGCCGCCCGGGCCGGGGAAGCAGGACAGGGATTCAGCGTTGTAGCAGATGAAATCCGCGACCTGGCCGAAAAGAGCAATAATTCCACCGTAGAAATCCAGAAAATCCTGGACAATATCAAAGTTCAAACTGATAAAGTCAGCAGACTTTTGAATGACAGCGCCTCCGAAGACGATAGTGTGCGGGAAGTATTTTTAGATATAACAGATAATTCCGATGAAGTCTATGATTCTATGAAAAATGTGTTAAACATGATGGAAGACCAGGCCGCCCAGACCCAGCAGGCAAGTTCTTCTGTGCAGGAAATATCAGCCAACAGTGAAGAGGTTTCGGCCCAGATAGAGGAAATTTCCAGCAGCATGGAGGAAATTTCTGATCAGCTGGATGAAACAGTCCAGTCCAGTAAATCTCTGGGCAATATAATGGATGAACTGGAAGAGACCAATGAAGAGTTTTCCTCCGGAGTTCAGGAACAGGCTGCTAACTCAGAAGAAGTTTCAGCTCAGGTTGAAGAGGTTCTGGGCAGTATGGAAGAGGTATCGGATCAGCTGGATGAAAGCATAAAAGCCAACAAAAAACTCGATGGTATGCTGGATGAAATAGATGAAATTAGTGACGATTTTGCCGCCGGAGTCCAGGAACAGGCCGCTAACTCGGAAGAGGTTTCCGGGCAGATAGAAGAAGTACTCGATTATCTAAAAGAAATAGCCGCAAAATTTTCCGACAATGTCCAGGCCAGCAAAAAACTGGACAGTATAATTGGAGAAATTGAAGATCTGGGAGATGAAATTAACACCAAACTGCGGAAAAAAACAGCGGATTCCCAGGATATTTCGGTCATGTTAGAAAGAGTCACACTGCAGACGAATCATTTAGGACGGTGATAATCTCAGTATTAAACACAATATAAACATTTTAACTGTTGTTAGAGAATAGTTCCTTTTTCATTTTAGTTGTTTGCATCCTGTATTATTTATCTTCATGATACTAATTATTGGAAGCTATAAGACTCTGGCACGAACAATTTCACCCGTTTTCAGGGCTAGTTTTTGCCTGCAATATAGTGCCACCATGTGCCACCGACGCGAAATTTCTTGCATGAGCCTGCTCTCAATTTAGCTCTCTCCCACACAATCGGAACCCGGGAAAAGAGACAAATCAAAAGTTAATATAGTTCTTTTAAAATTTATTAATTTTGTTAATATTTATAATTTAATG
>CAYOFJ010000044.1:0-11258 GCA_964403065.1 uncultured Halanaerobiaceae bacterium
AATGGTGGATACAGTTAACGGTGTATTAGGTACCAATTATACTGTAGATGAAATTGTTGAAGAAGGGAAAGAAATATTAAAGAAAGAAAGAGAATTTAACTTTAAAGCTGGCTTCAGCAAACATGATGATAGACCTCCTGAATTCATGAGAGAAGAAGAATTACCACCACATAATCAAAAATTTGATGTAACTAATGAAGAACTGGACAGTGTCTGGGATTTTTAAAAGAATTATAATATAAAAATCCAGAAGTTTATGGCTGCCCTGATTTTATGGGCAGCCTTACTTTCTTTGTGAAAAAATATGTAAATTTATTTTCTAAAACTTGCAAGGAGGATAAGTGAGTATGGAAATAGAAGTTAAATTATATGCCAATCTCCAGGATTATTATCCGGAAAACATGAAAGAAAAAAAAGATAATACTCTAGTTGTAGAGGTTGAATCTGGTACTGAGTTACAAGAGCTCATGCAAAAATTAAATATTCCCGAAGAAGAGGTCAAAATGACTTTTATCAATAACCGCAAACAGGAAAAAGATTACGAACTTCAAGACGGAGATAAAGTGGCAATATTTCCACCAATAGCCGGAGGTTAATAAATGAATAAAAAAGGCGATAAATTAAGTTTATTTAACAATGGTGAAGAAGTTTTTCAGGAGAACTCAAACTTTGTTCTAGAAAAAACCGATAAAGGTCTTATTTTACACAGAGTTCAGGCAGATTTACGGAAAATTTATATTGAAGTAACTTCTCGCTGCAATCTTGATTGTATTACCTGTGTGAGAAATGCCTGGGATGTATCCCCGGGTAATATGTCTCTGGATTTATTCCGAAAAATTATAGATGATTTAGAAGATATGCCCAAAGCGAAAGAAATAGTTCTGGGCGGATTAGGAGAGCCGCTTCTTCATCCTGATATTGTAGAAATAATCAAAATAGCCAAAGAAAAAGGCTTCCAGGTGAAAATTACTACCAATGGTCTTTTGCTGGAAGATGCGCTTGTTGATAAACTTATTGAACTTAATACAGATGAATTAGTGGTTTCTATCGATAGTTTTGAGGAAGATGAATTTAAAAAGATAAGACGGGGTGGGGCTCTTGGTGATCTTCTGGAAAATCTTAAATCTTTAAAGAGAAAAAAAGAACAGAAACAGACAATTTTTCCCCGTGTGAGTATGGAATTTGTTTTGATGGAAAGCAATAAAGAACAGCTTCAACAGTTAACCAGGCATGCCCGGGAATTGGGAATTTTATCTATTTTAGTCACCAATATACTGCCCTATACTGAAGATATGACTGAGGAAATATTATATGACAAAAAAGAATCAGACCTAGATTTACCCATACAATTCTGGGCCACACCTATTAAAGGACTTTCTACTATGTGTACGATCAATTTTCCCAGTATGGACATGGGTGCTGATAGGAAATGCGATTTTGTAAATCGTGATGCCTGTACTGTTACTTACAATGGTGATGTTTCTTCCTGTTATGCTCTAATGCATTCTTATGATTATTATATTTTTGATCGTAAAAAGGAAGTTAGCTCTCATTATTTTGGCAATGTTAGTGAGGAAAGTCTGTATGATATCTGGAATTCACCTGAATATTTAAAATTTCGCCATAGAGTAAGAAACTTTTCTTTTCCTTCCTGTGAGGACTGTAAAATTAAAGATAACTGCACATATACCGAGCAGAATGAGGATTGCTGGGGGAATGAACCTTCCTGTTCAGACTGTTTATGGGCCCAGGGTATAGTCCGCTGTCCTTAAAGGATTAAATAATATGCGCTTGACAGATATGTTATAATACTTAAGGAGGTAAGTTAATTTTGAACGGAATTATCGATACTCATATTCATGTTACCCCTCCGGAAATAATTGAACATGAAAATAAATACTGTGAACTTGATGATTATTTTAATCTTCTGTGCAGTAATCCTAAAAATGAATTTGTTACCGGGGGAGAACTGGCAGAAAATATGTCTGAGCTGGGTCTGGAGAAAGCAGTAATTTTTGGTTTTGCTTTTAAAGACAATGATTTATGTAAAAAAGTTAATGATTACGTTATTAAAACTGTGGAACAACATCCGGATAAATTCATTGGTTTTTGTGTGGTTAATCCCCGGGGATCCGGGCTGAGAGAAGAACTGGAAAGATGCTACAATAAAGGTTTGAAGGGAGTAGGTGAAATATTTCCAGCCGGTCAGGATTTTGATATTACCAGTGAAAATGATATGCAAGATATCTGTCAGTTTACCGCCGGAGTTGATTGGCCTATTTTGCTTCATGTAAATGAACCGATTGGGCACTATTATGCAGGCAAGACAGATATAAGTATGGAGGAAGGTTTTGAACTGGCGCAAAATTTCTCTGAAAATAAGTTTATATTTGCTCACTGGGGTGGGGGACTTCCATTTTTTGAGCTAATGCCGGAAGTTGAAGAAGCACTGGCAAATGTTTATTATGATACTGCCGCCAGTCCTTTTTTATATAAGGATGAAATTTTTGCTGTCGCTAAATCAATAGGTATTGTGGATAAAATTTTATTTGGCAGTGATTATCCTTTGATTTCTCCAAAAACTTACGAGGATAGACTTAAAAATACTGAACTGACAGAAAGAGAACAAAGAAAGATATTATATGAGAATGCCAAAAAAATAATTTGAGCTGGAGGAAATAATATGTACAATTATAGCATGGAAAACCAATGTTTGGAAAAATTAATTGAACTGCGTAAAAGTAAAAATTATCGCCAGGAAGATATGGCTGAAATTCTAGATATAAGTTTGTCTTCATATGTTCGCAAAGAAAATGGCAGAACCCAATTTTTATTAAGGGAAATAGCTATATTGATCAAAGAATTTGAAAAATCTTTTAGCTGCATTTTTAGCGATTATATGGAAAATTTCGAGTAATTAATTTTTCCAAAGAGGTAAATAAATTGATATAATCATTAAAATTATAGATCGCCTGTGTTATACTATTTTTAGTGTTTATATAAAAAATATATGTGAATACAACCTTGCGGTTTTCGGGAATATACATAATTTAAATTAATTTACTGAACTCAAATCAAGTTCAAAAGTTATTCTAGAGTAGAAGTTATTAATTTTACTGGTATAATGGGAGGTTTTTTCTGTTGGGTTGCAGCACTACTTTTTTGGGGATAATAATTGGATTTTTCATCGCTAACTTGCCGGGGGCGTTTGTAGGGGGATTAATAGGTTATATTTTTGAAAACACTTTACAGAGCGGTTCACGCCGCAGAAAAACTTCCTATAGAAATTATCAACAACAGTCTGCCCAAAGAGAAAAACTAATTAAAAATTTATTTTCACTGCTGGCAAAATTTTGCCAGGCTGACGGACAGGTTACCCGGGCGGAAATTAGAATCATAGATGATTTTGTCAATAGAAATTTATCTCTCTCACCTGCTGCTCGCAAAAAGGCAATTAAATATTTTGATGAAGCTAAAAAAGGTAATAAATCTTTTGATTATTTTGCAGAAAGATTCGCCAGTATGACAAATTATGATAGTAATCTTTTGTATTCGGTATATCGGTTGCTGGAACAAATAAGTAGAGCAGAAGGGGCTATTAGTTCGGAGCAAAATAGGTTATTACAGAAAACCGAAGAAATTTTTCGGCTTTCTCAAAAAAGCTACAATGGGCAAAAATCGTATACTTACGGTGGGGCTGGTAAATATGTTAATACCCCTGCCGGCAGTAAAATCCGAGAAGCTTATAAAACCCTGGATTTAACCCCGGAAGCAAGTAAAGAAAAAATTAAAAAAAGATACAGAGAGATGGCCAAAAAATATCATCCCGACCGTGCAGTTGCGGAAGATATGCCGGAAGAATTTGTAGAGATGGCCAAAGAAAAATTTACTGAAATAAAAGAAGCATATGAATTAATCATGGAAACTGAGTATAATTCTTCTTAAATATTTTCAGAGTGTTCCTGCCCTAATTCATTGTATTCCCAGGCCCATTCTTCCATATTTTTTCTTTCTTCCTGGGTTGTTTCTCTTATTACTTCACCTGGCATACCCATCACCAGACTATTGGGAGGTATATCTTTTCCTTCAGGTATGAGGGCACCGGCCCCGATAATACTTCCGGTACCGATATGGGCATTATTTAGGATGGTTGCTCCCATGCCAATTAAACAATTATCTTCAATATGACAGCCGTGTAAAATACTTCCATGACCAACAGTGACATTGGCGCCAATTTTTAAAGGTATTTCATGGTCACAATGTAGGGTAGAATTATCCTGAATATTCGTGTTATCCCCTATTTCTATACCCGCTATATCAGCTCGAGCTACAACATTATACCAGAGGGAAACGTTGTCTCCCAGCTTGACATTACCAATTAATTTTGCTCCTGGAGCGATAAATACATTTTTTCCTTCAGAAGGAGATTGATTTTTGTAAGCATATTTCATTAGATTTTGCCTCCTTTTGTTTGATGGTTTTGTATTAATCCTATATAATGATAACATGAACTCGGGTCGGTGATAAAGAGTGAATTCTAAGTTTAGTCCAAAAAATTTACAGGAAGATAAGGAAGCTGTGGTTATTTTTGGGGGTACCTTCGATCCTATACATGTAGGTCATTTAATTATAGCCGAACAGTGCAGGGAAGAATTCGATTTAAACAGGATACTTTTTATACCGGCAGGAGATCCACCTCACAAGGATAGAATTGATCTTTCACCTTCGGAAATAAGATATGAAATGACTTCTAAAGCTATTTCTGATAATGAAAATTTTGCAATATCTGCCAGGGAAATAAACAGAGAAGGACCTTCATATACGGCTAAAACTATCAAGGAATTTATAAATAAAGGGAAAAGAGTATCACTAATTATTGGGGCAGATTCGCTGGCAGAGATTTTTTTATGGAAAAATCCTGAATACATACTTAAAAACACCAGATTACTGGTCGCTCAACGACCGGGTTACAATATAGAAGCTATTAAAAATAATCCTAAATATTTGCAGTTTCAACCTGAAATCATAAAGATTAATACCGGCTTTCTGGAAATATCTTCTTCCATAATCAGGGAGCGAATAAAACAGGGTAAATCTATAAGATATTTAGTTCCTTCAAAAGTTAGAAATATAATTTTATCTGAGGAGCTATATCATAAAAATGAACAATAAAGCAATTTGCACCAAAAATAAAGATCTAGAAAATAAAATAAAGAATATCTTCAATGACAGCCGGCTTTCTCATACCCTGGGTACAGCAAAAATGGCCAGAAGGCTGGCGGGAAAATTTGATATAAACCCCGAAAAATCTTATAGGGCTGGTCTGCTACATGATATATGTAAGGGTTTAAGCCAGGAGGAGATGTTAGAAATTTTACAGGATAGTTCCTGGAAACCTGATTGCTGGGAGAAAACAATTCCTGCTCTGCTTCATGCTCCGGCTTCAGCAGCCAGAGCTGAAAGGGAATTTGGCATAAATGATGTGGAGGTTTTAGAAGCTATTCGCTTTCATACTACTGGTTTTGCCGGTATGGAAAAATTAACAGCCATAATATTTTTGGCTGATAAAATTGAGCCCAATCGCAAATATCCCGGAAGTGAAAAAGCCAGAGAAAAGCTGCAAATGGATTTTAATCAGGCTCTAATTACAGTTTGTAATAATACAATAAATTTTCTTTTGAAAAATAGTGAACCTATACATCCTAATACAATACTTCTGAGGAATTATTTGTTAAGGAGGAAGCAGGTAAATGATGGATAGATTATCCCAGAAACAAAAAATTTTAGCTGCAGTCTTTTTTTTCCTGTTAATTCTGGGAATATTTTTGAATAGTTCTTTTGTTAATGAATTTTCATCCTGGCAGAATAACCCTTTTTCTAGCTCACGGGTGAATATTTTGTTAACGGGTTATGATATTGACCATCATGGGATAAGTCGAACAGATACTATTATGATAGCAAGCCTGGATACATCTACCAGGGATTTCAATATAATTTCTATTCCTCGTGACAGCAGGGTTGATATTCCCGATAGAGGGAGAGGGAGAATAAATTCGGCTTATGCTTATGGAGGCATAGATTTAACTATAGAAACTATAGAAAAATTTTTGCAAATACCTATTGATTATTATGTCAATATAGATTTTCAGGGTTTTATAAATTTAGTGAATGCCATGGATGGGGTTGAACTGGAAATAGAAGATAATATGTATTATGTTGATGAGGCTGGTGACCTTTTCATAGATTTTTCACCGGGGACGAAAACGTTGGATGGTGAAGAAGCATTAAAATATGTAAGATATAGGGATCCTATAAGGGCAGATATTGGTCGTATAGAGAGACAGCAAAAGTTTATTAAGTCGGCTTTAGGTCAGCTTTTACAGCCTTCCATGATAACCAATATTCCTGAAGTAACCAGTGAAACTTTAAATTCAGTTTATACTGATATCAATTTTTCTGATGCTCTGCCTTTTTTATCTCTGGTTTTAGATATTGAAGTTGATGAGATTAATACTGTCAAATTACCTGGCAGCCCGGAAACTATCAACGGAGCTAGTTATTGGATTATTGATGAAGATGAAAAAGTCAGAATTACTGATGAGTATTTGCGGGGAGAAAAACAGCGTAGATACACCGAAGTTGATTTGAATATTTACAATGGTTGTGGTAAAACAGGTGTTGCCGGAGAAGTGGCTGACAATCTTTCTCGTCATGGCTTTAATGTAGGTGAACTTGATAATGCTGAAAACTTTGATTATGAAAAAACTGAAGTCGTCTATTTTCAGGAAAGCCAGGAAGAAATCGCTTACAGGATAGGTAAGTATTTAGATGCTGAAGTTATTTTCTCTCAGGAGGAAAATAAAGATTCCAGTAATTTAATTGAAATTACTGTGGGTAATAATTATATTGAAGATTAAATTTATACCAAGAAAGGTGGAATCAAGATGGTAAATAAAGAAGAAGCCAGGAGTTTGGCCAAGCAAATAGCTGAAATAGCGGAAGATAAAAAGGCGGATAATATCATGGTGCTGGAAGTTGTGAAATTAACTCCTATAGCAGATTTCTTTGTAATATGTAGTGGCAGTAATGAGCAGCAGGTTGATGCTATAGCTCGAGAGATCGAAGATGAACTGGCTGAAAGGGAAATTGAACCTTATAGAGTAGCGGGCCGTGATCAGTCGCGCTGGAAATTAATAGATTATAGAGATGTAATAGTTCATGTATTTCATAAAGAAGAACGGCGCTTTTATGAATTAGAAAGGTTATGGGCTGATGCTGAAGAAATTTTACAGGAAGCTGAAAAAAAGTCGGAGTAATTGTTTAGGGCCGACAAAAATTATTGCTAACTCTTGACAATTCGGATTCTGGTTTATATAATTTTACTAACAATATAAGAAGTTTTTAAGTTTTTGAATGCATCTATTTAAAAGCAAATAATTTACAGCTTTGAAGGAAAGTAGTAGGTTGAACAGCAGAGAACAATATTATCTGGTCAACAATTATCTGCTCAACAACTGAACTCGTTCCTGAGCTCCGATAGATGAAACATAAGTAGTTTATCGGCGTAAAACTGCGTTAAAGTGATTTGCATAAGAGTGGGTTTTCACCAAACTGGGTGGTACCACGGGTCTTCCTCTTCTCGTCCTGGTAGCGGGAAGGGCTTTTTTATTTTGAGGTTAAATTTTTGTAAACTTATTCGTATTAGCTGGTGAAATTGCTATTTATGATTGTGTCCCGACTCAGTAGAAAAATTTATTATTGTGTGTGATGGATAATTGTAATTAAGCTTAGAAAGGAGAGATTAAGATGGATATTAATTATGATTTTGCAGAATTTGAAGAGAAGTGGCAGAAAAAGTGGGAGAATGAGGGCCTTTATAAGGCTGAGGAAAATTCTGAAGCTGAAAATTATTATGCTCTGGAAATGTTCCCTTATCCCTCCGGGCGTCTACATATGGGGCATGTTAGGGTCTATTCTATAGGTGATGTTATGGCCCGTTTCAAACGTATGAGAGGTTATAATGTGTTACATCCGATGGGCTGGGATGCTTTTGGTCTGCCTGCTGAAAATGCAGCGATAGAAAAAGGAAATGTACATCCTCAGGAGTGGACCAGGGATAATATACAGCAGATGAAAAAACAGCTGAAAAGCATGGGATTAAGCTATGACTGGGATAGAGAAGTGGCTACTTCCAGCAAAGATTATTATCACTGGACACAATGGCTGTTTTTGCAGATGTTTAAAAATGACCTGGCTTATAAACAAGAAGCAGCGGTTAATTGGTGTCCCAGCTGTGAAACTGTTCTGGCAAATGAGCAGGTTGTAAATGGGCAGTGCGAGCGTTGTGATGCTGAGGTCAAGGACAAAAATTTGGCTCAGTGGTTTCTGAAAATAACAGAATATGCTGATCAGCTGGTAGATGATCATGAACTTATAGATAAATGGCCAGATAGAGTAAAGGAAATGCAAAAAAATTGGATAGGACGAAGCAAAGGAGTGAGGGTCAATTTTCCTGTAAAAGATATAGACGAGGAATTGGAGGTTTTTACAACCAGGCCGGATACTATTTACGGAGCAACTTTTATGGTATTAGCTCCCGAACATCATCTGGTTGAAGATATAATTGCCAGGGCAGAAAATGGTGAGCAGATTGATAAAAAAGTTAAAGAAATGACAGACCAGCAGGAGGAAGAAAGAACTTCACCCAAAACTGAAAAAATAGGTGTAGATACCGGGTTTAAAGCTATTAATCCCGTTAGTGGAGAAGAAATACCAATATATATTGCCAATTTTGTTCTCATGGAGTATGGTACAGGCGCTATTATGGCTGTGCCAGCTCATGATCAAAGAGATTTTGATTTTGCTCAAAAATATGGAATCAAAATTAGACAGGTAATTGAACCTAAAGACGAAGCAGACAAAGTTAATATAGACGAAGAAGCTGAAGAAGCCTATGAAGAACCAGGTGTCCTGATAAATTCAGAGAAATATAACGGACTCGATTCTGAACAGGCTTTTGAGAAAATAGCTAGAGATCTGGAAGAAGCCGGTCTGGGACAGGAAGAAGTAAATTATCGTCTTCGGGATTGGCTTATTTCTCGACAGCGATACTGGGGAGCACCTATTCCTGTTATATATTGTGATAATTGTGGAATTGTTCCGGTGCCGGAAGATGATTTGCCAGTAGAACTTCCCTATGAAATTGAACTTGAAGCCGGAGGTGAAGCACCTTTAAGCAAAAAGGAAGATTTTGTTAATACAACCTGTCCAGAGTGTGAAGGAGAAGCAAAAAGAGAAACAGATACCATGGATACATTTGTTGATTCTTCCTGGTACTTTTTGCGTTATTTGGATCCGGATAATGAAGATTTGCCGTTTGAGCAGGAAAAAGCAAATGAGTGGTGTCCGGTTGATATATACGTAGGCGGAGTGGAACATGCTATTTTACATTTACTTTATGCTCGGTTTGTAACCAAGGTAGTGAGAGATTTAGATCTGGCAGATATAGATGAACCTTTTGATCATTATTTAGCTCAGGGTATGGTTTTAAAAGATGGAGCTAAAATGTCTAAATCTAAAGGAAATGTTGTCGATCCTTTAAATATTCTGTCTCAATTTGGTGCCGATGCCACAAGACTTTTCATATTATTTGCTGCACCACCTGAGAAAGATCTGGAATGGAGTGACGAAGGAATTGAAGGTCTTTATAGGTTTATAAGACGAATCTGGAAATTAACAGTGGACAATCTGGATATTATTACGGCAGCAGATCAGAATTATACAGATATTACAGCTGAGGATTTAGATAATGAGGATAGAGATATTTACCGCAGATTACATGAAACTATTGCCAAAGTTACTGAGGATGTTTCAGAACGTCAATCTTTTAATACAGCTATAAGTGCCATTATGGAACTGACAAACGATGTGAACGATTATTTAAATAATAATGAAGATAAAAGTATAAATTCGTCGCTCCTGTGTTTAATAATAGAAAAAATGCTGAAAATGCTGGCTCCTTTTGCTCCACATTTTACCGAAGAGCTGTGGCACAAATTAGGTAATGAATTTAGTATTCACGAAGAAAGCTGGCCTGAATATAGTGAAGAAGCTCTGGAAAAGGAAGAACTGGAAATAGTTATTCAGGTAAATGGTGAAGTCAGAGATCACATGATGGTTTCAGCTGACGCCGGAGAGCAAGAACTGGAAGAGATGGCACTGGCAAGAGACAAAATACAGAAATATGTTGCTGAAAAAGAAGTGAAAAAAGTAATAGTTGTTCCGGAAAAATTAGTTAATGTAGTAGTATAAATGAGAAATATTTGTATTATATTTCAGTATATTTGTCAGTAAAAGCGGGCAAAATAGGGGGGATATCCTCCTATTTTGTCCATTCCTGTTTTTCTACTTTTCCTGTTCGAAGCTTGTAACTGTCAGGGAAATCAACCCAGTTTTTTTCGCCAATAAATCCATAGTACGTTAAAAAAGATAAAAACTAGTAAAATCAAACCAACAAAAAAGTCTCCATCAATTTCAGGCAGTGAGAGGATGATTCCCATAATCGCTGCTGATGACCAGATTATTTTCAAATTCAACATGGCTTTAAATACTTCTGGAGAGCTATTTCTACCCAATAATGATTCTATTCCAATACCGAATAAAGCTGCGGCTACTAATCTTACAAATAAGGGGTTGAAAGTTTCCCAACCAATTAAAGCCAGAAATTCCCCGGGAAAAAAGAAAAGTGGTATTGCGAAAACAATATCTATCAAAAAGTGTAAAACAAAAAATCTTGTTAACCATTTTGAGACTTTTCTTTTTATATACATATTCTCACCTCTCATGTAAAACATGTAAATTATTAAGTCCATCTTTTATATTATTCCATAAAATATGAATTTTACCTGCATTTATAACAAATTGAGGGACAACAAAATTTTTGTTTATATTGCCAGAAAATTTTTCCAAAGAAAATCAAAGTGGGGTGAATTGATTGCAGGAAATGGGAGTAGTAGTTGAAGAAAAGGGAGAAAGAGCGGTGGTAGAAATTACACGGCAATCTGCCTGTAAAAGTTGCCAGCATAGTTGTGGTTTAGCCGGAGAAAAACATGAAATCGATGAAATAGAAGTAGAGGTTGATAATCCTATTGGTGCCAGGGCCGGTGATAGAGTAACTCTGGAAATGAAGGATAGTCAGGTGATTTTTGCTTCTCTTACTATTTATTTGATTCCGCCAATTTTTATGATTTTAGGATATT
>CAYOFJ010000045.1:0-11127 GCA_964403065.1 uncultured Halanaerobiaceae bacterium
CAGGTTAATATTTTTCAGCTTTCTGGCAGCAGCAGCTTGAAATTTACCTGTCAATGTGGCCGGGAAAAGATAAAACTGGCCAGAAAAAGACACAAAATTTTGGCTACCCCTTACTGTTTGGTCTGTGATAAAAGGCATGAAATATCTATTCCGGAGTCAAAATTTTGGAGTGATTCCCGGGTGAGAAATTTGCGGTGCCCCCGGACAGGTCTGAACCTGGGCTATTTCGGCCCATATTTTTTGCTGCAAAAGAAAGTGGACCAGCAGCAGAGAGAACTGGAAATGCTTGCTGACGGTCTGGGTTTTGATGATTTTGTTGACCCCGAAATAATGCTGATGGTTCTTGATATACTGCATGATTTTGCTGCTGCCGGTAGTTTGAGCTGTGAATGTGGCAGCAGTGAAGTTAACATAGATCTTTTCTCCGATTATATTTTGCTTTCCTGTCAGCGCTGTGAAGGGCTGTTATCAGTTCCGGCTTCCGATAAAAAAGATGTGAAATCTCTGCAGGAACAGGATGACTTGCTGCTTTCTATTCATAAAGATGCTTCACCTCCCAGGACCAGAACATAAAAATAAAAGGAGTGATTGTTTATGCTTTCGCAATTAGTACCGATGGCCGAAATTTTACAGGAGGCCGAAAAAGGTGGATATGCTGTAGGTGGATTTAATGTTAATAATCTGGAATCTCTGCAGGCAATTATAAAAGCAGCCGAAGAAGAAAACTCTCCACTTATTCTGGCTACAAGTGAAGGGGCTATAAGTTATATGGGTATGGACCACGTGGTAGGTATGGTTGAAGGATTTCTGAAAAACACCGATCTGCCTGTGGCCCTGCATCTTGATCATGGAGGCAGTTTTGATGCGGCTATGCGCTGTATTCGCAAGGGCTGGTCTTCAGTTATGATAGATGCTTCCAAACATCCTTTTGAAGAAAACATAGCTAAAACTAAAGAAGTTGTAAAAGCTGCGCACAGTGTTGGTGTATCAGTAGAGGCTGAATTAGGAAAATTGGTCGGCAGTGAAGATGATGTGACGGTTACCGAAAAAGAAGCCGCCATGACCAAACCTGATGAAGCTGTGGAATTTGTGGAAAGAACCGGTGTGGATTGTCTGGCTGTGGCGATTGGCACTGCTCATGGCGTTTATAAAGGAGAGCCAGATCTGGATTTTGAGCGTCTGGAAAAAATAAATAACAAAGTTGATGTGCCCCTGGTGCTGCACGGAGCTTCAGGTGTTCCCGGTGAAGATGTGGAGAAATCTATAGAAATGGGAATTCGCAAAGTTAACGTAAATACAGCCTTCCAGCAGGCTTTTACTGCCAAATTACGGGAGCTCTTAGAGGAAGATCCAGAACTTTACGACCCCCGCAAATACTGCGGTCCTTCCCGTGATGCTATGGCAGAGAAAGTTAAAGAAAAGATAAGAACTTTTGGCAGTCAAAATAAAGCTTAATAAAGCTTAACTAAGTTTGCGCTAAATATTCTCGCTCATACAGGATATAAATTGGCTCAGGCTGCCGATATACAGCGTAAAAAGGCGGCAAATTTTAAAGAATAAACCCAAAATTTTGCAGCCTGGGCCAGTTATTAATTTATGTTTTAGGTATTTGCCATTGAGCAGGTGATGGTTCTTGCTTATTATTGAATTTGTGGTATCTGCTGTTATCATAGTTATTGCCGGAATTTTTCTGACTAAATCATCGGAGAATATAGCTAAAATTACAGGTTTGGGACAGATGATTGTGGGTTCGATTCTACTTTCTTTTGCCACTTCTTTACCCGAATTGGTGACCACCGTTTCTTCAGTAAGACTGGAAGCTGTGGATCTGGGGCTGGGTAATATACTGGGCAGTAATATGTTTAATCTTGCAATTCTGGCCATTCTGGATTTAGTTCAGGGCCCCGGTCCTCTCCTGCTAAAATTGACCCTCTCTCATCTGATGAGTGGTTTAATTATCCTTGTTATGGTTTCATTTCTGGGTATATCTCTTACGATTTATTCCTTTACGGCTATTACCCCCTTACAGCTGCGAATATCTCCCGAAAGCATAATTTTAGTCATAATCTTTTTTGCTGGTTTAAAACTTATACACGAGTACGAAAAGAAAACAGATAACGGGCAGTTTGCCCCTGTGCAAAAAATGGAAGATGTTATTCCTTTTCCCGAGGCCAACTCTGCCAGTTTAAAGCTGAGCAGAAGCGGGAATTTTTATCAGTACTTAATTTTTGCAATTTCCGCTCTTGCAACTTTGCTGGCAGGAATGAGATTGACAGCAGCAGCCGATGAAATTGCAGTTATTACTGGTTTTGGCCATTCTTTTCTGGGGGCTGCTCTACTGGCTGTAGTTACCTCTCTGCCTGAATTAACTACAACAATAACAGCGGCTAAAAATAAATCTTATGACCTGGCAGCTGGAAATATTCTGGGAAGCAATATATTTAATCTGGTTCTGCTGGCTGTTGCCGATGCTTTCGGGCCGGAAAGCATAATTGCAGCTGCTGCTACTATTAATTTTTTACCTATATTCTCTTTAATTATCATGATAGTTCTGCTGATGGCAGGGTTGTTTTATAGATCCGAGTATTCAATTTTTTATTTAGGAATAAGTCCGGCTTTGATTTTGTTGGTTTATCTTGTAACTTTATGGCTTTTGTTTGCACTGCGTAATATACCTATAATTTGATGGGGAGGCGTTGTCTTTTGCATATTTCGGAACTGGAAAATATGACAATCAAGGAGCTTCATGATTTAGCCCGGGAAAAATCTATTGATGGGTATTCCAGCATGCGAAAAAAAGATCTAATTTTTGCTCTGCTGGAACAGGAAACAGAAGCAGGAGGAAATATTTTTGCTGAAGGAGTACTGGAAATAATTGAAAATGAGGGTTATGGTTTTATTCGTCCTTCCAAGTACCTGCCCTCCAGTGATGATATTTATATCTCAGCTTCACAGATTCGCCGGTTTGATTTGCGTACCGGAGATGTGGTTTCCGGACAGGTCAGGGAGCCAAAAAACAATGAACGCTATTTTGCCCTGCTGCGTATTGAGGCAATTAATTATCAGGATCCTGAGAGGGCCAGAGATAGAGCTTATTTTGAAGATTTAACTCCTCTTTATCCGCGAGAAAAAATTGAATTAGCACATAATTCACAAGATATTTCTACCCGACTGCTTGATATTGTGTCACCGGTGGGATTGGGACAGCGGGGGCTAATTGTCTCTCCACCTAAAGCAGGTAAAACGGTGCTGCTGAAAAAAATAGCCAATAGTATCAATAAGAACCACCCCGATTCTCGCATGATGATACTTTTAATCGATGAAAGACCGGAGGAAGTTACGGATATGGAGCGCTCTGTAGATGCCGAAGTAATAAGCTCCACTTTTGATAGACCGGCAGAAGACCATATTCAGGTTGCCCAGCTGGCCCTGGCCAAAGCCAAAAGGCTGGTGGAACAAAATTCCGATGTGGTTATTCTGCTGGACAGTATCACTAGATTGGCCCGGGCTTCCAATGTTACAACTTCCCCCAGCGGCCGAACTCTTTCCGGTGGTTTAGATCCCACAGCCATGCATTTTCCTAAAAGTTTTTTCGGGGCAGGACGCAATATAGAAGAGGGTGGGAGTTTGACGGTGCTGGCCACGGCTTTAATTGAGACCGGAAGTCGAATGGATGATGTGATTTATGAGGAATTTAAAGGCACCGGAAATATGGAACTGCACCTGGACAGAAGACTTGCTCAACAGCGAATTTTCCCGGCAATTGATATTCATCTTTCCGGGACCCGGAAAGAAGAATTGCTGCTGGATGATAGGGAGCTGGAGGTTATCTGGAAGCTGCGCAGACAGACTAAATCCATGGATAAAGCGGAACTGCTGGAAACTATGATAAAGCAGATAAAAAATACAGATAATAATGAGGAACTGCTCGACGTGCTGGAGCAAATTTTCTCCAGCTAGTATCCTTGCAACAGTTAAATCCCTGTGATATAATCTCAATAACTGCAGAAAAAATAAAAATTGTGTTTAGGAAGAGGTGATCGTAATGAAAGATATTCATCCCGAAACTACTGAGACTACAATTACCTGTGCCTGTGGTGAAGTTTATAAAACCATGTCTACCGGGCAGGATATGCGAGTGGAAGTTTGTTCTAACTGTCATCCTTTCTATACAGGGAAACAGCGTCAAACAGCTCGCGGCAGTCGGGTAGATAAATTTAACCGTAAATATGGTCGTGTACCTGAAGGAGAAGAAGATAAAACAGAAGAGACTGAGACCCCAGAACAGGCAGAGGTTGAGGATGAAGCCGAAGTTGTAGAGGAATAGCAGCAGACCGGAGTAAATGCAGGGCTTAAAGGCTCTGCTTTTTTTTTGCATTTCTTAATCTCAGGCAAAAATGCAGAGGAGTGAAGATTAGCTAATGTATAAAATTAGCAAAAGCGGCTGGATAGAAATAATTACTGGTCCCATGTACTGCGGCAAAAGTGAGGAATTAATTAGAAGGCTGCGCAGGGTAAACATAGCTGAGCAGACGGCTCGCGTGTTCAAACCCAGTCTTGACAATAGATATAATAAAGAAAGTGTCGTATCCCATAATGGCACTCGCATAGAGGCAGTGCCTGTTGATCATCCGGAAGAATTGATAGAGCGCCTGGATGAAGATATCGAAGTAGTTGGTATCGATGAAATCCAGTTTTTTCATGAAGACGTTATAGATATATGTGAAGATTTAGCCAACGATGATATTAGGGTTATAACTGCCGGCCTTGATAGAGATTTTCGAGGCGAACCTTTTGGCCCGGTCCCTGAATTGATAGCCAGAGCTGAATACGTAGAAAAACTACATGCTATATGTGTAGAATGTGGAGAACCAGCCAGCCGTACTCAGCGGCTTATTGATGGGGAACCGGCTTCCTATGATGATCCCGTCATTATGGTGGGTGCTGAAGAAGTTTATGAAGCAAGATGCCGCAGCTGTCATGAGGTAAGACAGTAAAGCTAAAGAGGTGTAATTGATTATGATGCAGCAGGAAGTTTTGGATAAATTGGAAAATGTGGTAGAAAAGTACGAGGAGCTCAATCAGAAATTGGGCGATCCCGAAGTAATGAATAATAGCCAGAAATATCAGGAGCTCCTGCAGGAACATGCTTCTTTAAAAAAGATAGTAGAAAAGTATGAAAGATATCAGCAGCTTCGAGAACAAAAAGAAGAGGCGGAAGAAATTTTAGAGATGAGTGATGACGAGGATATGCAGGAGCTGGCTAACTCCGAGCTGGAAGAAGTAGAGCCGGAAATCGAGCAGCTGGAAAACAACCTGCCTCTGATGCTGATCCCGGATGATCCCGATGATGAAAAAGATGTTATCGTAGAGATTCGAGCTGGAGCCGGCGGAGATGAGGCGGCTTTATTTGCCAGTGATCTCTACCGTATGTATACGCGTTATTCGGAAGATAGGGGCTGGGATGTGGAAACCATGTCTTCCAGTGAATCGGAAGTAGGTGGATTTAAAGAGATAATTTTTAGTGTAGGCGGGGAAAATGCCTACAAATTTTTAAAATATGAAAGTGGAGTTCACCGTGTACAGCGAGTACCATCAACTGAGTCCAGTGGGCGCATTCATACTTCCACTGCTACTGTGGCGGTACTGCCCGAAGCAGAAGAGGTAGATGTCGAGCTGGACAAGAATAATTTGCGCATCGATTATTATCGCTCCAGTGGTCCTGGTGGGCAGAGTGTTAATACTACGGATTCAGCTGTACGTATAACTCATGAACCTACAGGAATAGTAGTTTCCTGTCAGGATGAAAAATCCCAGCACAAAAATAAAGACAGGGCCATGAAAATTCTGCGGGCAAGACTTAAGGAGGAGCTGGAAAGACAGAAACGAGAAGAGCGGGAAGAAAAACGCCGTAGTCAGGTGGGCTCCGGTCAGCGCAGTGAAAAAATAAGAACCTATAATTTTCCGCAGGGCAGAGTGAGTGACCATAGAATAAACCTCACTGTCCATCAGCTGGAAAAGGTTCTGGACGGCAACCTTGATATGTTAATAGAGCCTTTGCTGGAAGAGGATTTAAAGCAGAAATTGGAGAATCTATAATAGTAAGTGTTCGTCCATAATATTTGATGTAATTTCATTTACATTGATTTTCATTGCAGGATATAAGGCTCTGTTCACAGGAAATTTTCTGGATTAAGGTTTAGTTTTCGGCCAAAAAATTGTGCTTCCTTCGCGAAAGCTCCTCCATGAGCTTACGCTCAGCCCGGCACATCCTGAGCCGGGGACACAATTTTTGGCCATGGTAGTGACTCAGGCTTTGAAAAATTTCTGGTATCACATAGCCTTATATCCTTCAATGAAATAAGTTGATTACTATAATGTTCCAGCATTGGTTTTAGATGTGCCAGGTAATTTAATTTCAATAATTTTTAGCAGGAGTGAGCTTATGGCCAGAAACATCCGGGAAGTTCTCGACAAAGCAGATCAATATTTAGCCAAACATGAGGTTGATAGTTCCCGGCTGGACGCCGAAGTGCTTCTGGCTGACCTTATGGATACCGAAAGGATAAAATTATATGTAAATTATGACTATCCTCTGACTGAAGAGCAGCTGTCTGCCTTTCGGGAGCGTTTAAAAGAAAGGGCCCAGGGTGTGCCGGTTAGCTATATAATCGGTTATACAGAATTTATGTCCCTGGAGTTCATTATTGATAGAGGAGTTTTAATCCCGCGTCCAGAAACAGAAGAATTGGTAGAAAAAGTTTTACAGTTCTGTCGTGAAAATGACTGGCAGCAGCCGCGGATAGTTGACCTGGGGACAGGTTCAGGAGCTATCATGGTTAGTCTCGCTCATTACCTGCCAGAAGCTAAAGTAATAGGCACTGATATATCTGCGCATTCTGTAAAAACTGCCCGTAAAAATATTAAAGCTCACGAACTTTCCGGAAGAGCAGCAGTTTTGTCCGGCAGCTGGGCAGAACCTCTGCTACCGGATAAAGAAAATGAGGTAGATCTGGTGGTTTCCAACCCCCCCTATATTTCAGAAGAGGATATGAAAGATTTACCGCGAAATGTAAAAAAAGAGCCTGAAAGGGCTTTAGCCGGAGGAAAAGATGGTTTAAAATGTTATAAAGAATTAATACCTCAGGCTGGCAAGTTACTGAAAGATGATGGTCTGCTTGCTCTGGAAATAGGTTGTGAACAGGGTGAGGAATTAGAGCCTATTTTTACAGAAAACCAGAACTGGAGCGAAGCAGAAGTCAAACAGGATAATTGTGGGCGCAATCGTTTTATTTTTGCCAGATATAAACAGAAAAGCCGGGAAGCAAGAGGTGAAGGGGATGGAAACTGAAGTAATTAAAGTAAATGTTAATTCCACACCAGCAGAACTGCTAACAGATGAAGGCATAAATAAGGCTGCCCGACTATTAAAACAGGATGAACTTGTGGCTTTTCCCACCGAAACAGTTTATGGCCTGGGAGCAAATGCTCTCAGTGAAAAAGCAGTAAAAAAGATTTTTTCTGCCAAGGGCAGACCTGAAGACAATCCGTTAATTGTACATATTTCGCGCCGGGAACAGTTGGATGATCTGGTTAAAGGCTCCATAAAATCACAGGTGCGCGAGCTAGCAGCCAGGTTCTGGCCGGGTCCTTTAACTATGATTTTATCCCGCTCCGAAAAAGTACCCCGTATAACATGTGGTGGGCTGGATACAGTAGCAATAAGAATGCCTTCACACCCTGTGGCCAGATCTCTTTTGACCAGAGCCGGACTTCCGGTGGCAGCTCCCAGCGCCAATTTATCGGGGTTGCCCAGTCCAACCAGAGCAGAACATGTTCTAATTGATTTAGAAGGGGAAATTCCGCTGGTTCTTGATGGGGGAGGATCGCCCATTGGAGTGGAATCTACGGTACTGGATATGACTTCCTCTCCCCCTAAATTGTTGAGACCGGGAGGAGTTTCCAGCGCCCAGCTAAAACAGGCTCTGGATGAGAATATGGAATTTGAACGTAGTTATAAGGTGGAAAATGATGATGCTGTACCCCGCTCACCGGGGATGAAATATAGACATTATGCCCCCAGAGCAGCGCTGGAACTTTTACTTGCTGATGATCCCGAAGCAATTATGCAGTATGCTCGCAATAGAGATGAGTATAGAGCCCTGCTGTTGACCGAAGACAGCCTGGAAAAATCATCATATGTCGACCAGGAAGAAGTATTCGCCAATCCCTCCCGGGGAAAGGATAGAAGGTTCAAAATTGTTCCTATGGGCAAAGCCAGTATGCCGGAAGATATCGCTCACAATTTGTTCACATTTTTGCGGCAGCTGGATGAAGAAGGCAGAGAATTAATAATGGTGGAAGGTATAAATCCTTCCGGACTGGGAGAAGCAATAATGAATCGCCTTAAAAAAGCCGCTTCAGGTATAATTGAGCTCTAAGATTGGAGTAATAATATGAAAAATATTTTACTGGTCTGCACCGGAAACACCTGCCGCAGTCCTATGGCGGTATATTTGTTCCGAAATTACTTCGGAGACACTGACAGAGACCAGCTATATAATTTTCAATCCGCAGGGATTACCGCTGTTTCCGGTCAAAATATGAATGAAATGGCTGATTCAGTGCTTGCTGATAGAGGTATAAGTGCAGATGGGCATAAAAGCACCCGCTTGAGCTCGCAACAGATAGAAGAGGCCGATCTTATTTTGACCATGACTCGAAGGCAGGCCCGGAGAATTTCACAAAATTATCCCTGTGCAGAAGATTATGTTTTTACCCTGGGGGAATTTTCTGGTGTAGATAAAGAAGTGCCTGATCCCTTTGGCGGCAGCAGAGAACTTTATCAGAAGACTTTACAGGAGTTAGAAAAGATGATTGTCCGGGCGTCTGAACGACTGCCTGAATTTTTTGCGGAGGTGGAAAGCAGAAAAATTGAAGGGAGTGGTGTTATGAAAGTTGCTATTGGTAGTGATCATGCCGGTTATTCTCTTAAGGAATCTATAAAAGAGTGGCTGCAGGATAGAGAATACGAAGTTTTAGATCAGGGTACTGACAGTACTGAATCAGTAGATTATCCCGAATATGCTTCGCGGGTGGCCAGAGCTGTGGCCAAGCAGGAAGCCGAACTGGGTATTCTCATTTGTGGTACGGGTCTGGGCATGAGCATGGCAGCAAATAATGTATCGGGAATTCGAGCAGCTCGCTGTCAGGACACCTATTCAGCCCGGATGGCCAGAAAACACAATAATGCTAATGTACTTACCTTAGGAGAAAGAGTAATAGGAGAAGGGCTGGCTTTATCAGTAGTAGAAGCTTTTTTAGCGGCCGAGTTTTCTGGAGGCAGACATGAAAGACGGGTTAATAAAATAGAAAAAACTTAAAAAAGGAGATGTATATTACCATGGGTGAAGTTTTTATTTTTGATCATCCCCTCATGAAGCACAAACTTACATTAATGCGAGAAAAAGATACCGGGGCTAAAGAGTTCCGCGAACTTGCCAACGAACTTTCGATGCTGATGGCCTATGAAGTTACCAGAGATATGCCCCTGGAAAAAGTCGAGATTGAAACTCCCCTTACCACCACCAAATCTCCCGTTATAACCGGAAAGAAAATGGGAATTGTACCTATTTTAAGGGCCGGCCTTGGTATGCTGGACGGGATTTTGCAGCTTTTACCAACTGCCAGAGTAGGACATGTAGGTTTGTATAGAGATCCCGATACCCTGGAGGCTGTGGAATATTACTGTAAACTTCCACCTGATAACGAAGAACGCGATCTTATAGTCATCGATCCCATGCTGGCTACCGGTGGTACAGCTTCCGCTGCTCTGAAAATTATTAAAGAAAAAGGTGTACGCAATCTGAAGTTTATGTGCCTGGTGGCAGCGCCAGAAGGAATTGAAAAAGTAAGTGAGGAACATGAAGATGTAGATATCTTTACAGCAGCAGTAGATGACCATCTCGATGATCATGCCTATATAAGACCCGGTCTGGGCGATGCTGGTGATAGGCTTTACGGAACCAAATAAAATAGTTCTATTTTAAAAAAATAGAAAAGTAGGGGTCAGGAATGAATTACTTAAAGGTATTTTTAGCGGCAGCAATAATTACATATTTTCTTACCCCTCTGGTGAGAAAAATTTGTCATCAGCTGGGAGCAGTAGATGAACCTTCCCGGCGCCGAATTAACCTGCAGGAAGTACCTAATTTAGGCGGGATGGCGATATTCGGAGGGTTTGCTGGCTCTGTTTTGCTGTTGATGAATCTAACTGCTGAGAGTTTGGGAATAATTTCAGGAGCTGCCTTCATACTAATTTTAGGCCTGGTGGATGATATTTATGAGCTTTCTCCCCGACTGAAACTTTTGGGACAAATTCTGGCAGCTATAATCCTTATTTTATCAGGAGTTTCCATCCAATTTATTTCTAATCCCCTGGCAGAAGGTATGATACAGCTTGGTTTCTGGCATATACCCGTGACAATTTTATGGGTTGTGGGGATTATAAATACTTTAAATTTAATTGACGGCCTGGATGGACTGGCTGCCGGTATAACCACCATAGCCGCTATAACCTTATTTTTTGTCAGCCTACAGCAGGGTCAGGCAATATCTGCTTTTATGACTTTAGCCCTGGCGGGCAGTTCTCTGGCCTTCCTCAAATTCAATTTTTATCCGGCTGATATATTCCTGGGAGATGGAGGAGCAATGCTGATTGGCTATCTGCTGGCTGCTATCTCCATCATCGGTGCTTTAAAAAGTGCTGCAGCTGTCACAGTTTTTGTTCCTTTGCTGGTACTGGGCATACCCATTTTTGACACCGCTTTTGCTATATTCAGACGATTCTACAACTCTAAACCACTGGCCAAAGCAGATCACGGACATCTTCACCATAGACTGATGGCTCTCGGGTGGAGCCAGAGGAAAGTGGCACTTATCGTTTATTTTATTAGTTCTGGACTGGGAGGACTGGCCATCTTTATCAATAGTTTAAATTTCCAGAACGGGCTTATAATTATGCTGCTGGTGGCAAGTCTGTTGATTTATGGATTCTGGCGGCTTGGGGTTTTTACGGTTGAGCTGCCCCAGGAAGGCAGCAGACTTTCCCGGGAAAAATCTCAGCAG
>CAYOFJ010000046.1:0-10995 GCA_964403065.1 uncultured Halanaerobiaceae bacterium
CTTCATATATATTATGGCTTTCTTCTTCAAAAAGATCATTAGCAGATAAAGTTAGAGTGGGAATTTCGATATTGTCCTCTTCCTCCACCTCGAATTCATCCAGAGTATCACTGACGTTTCCCATCAAATCCGCGCCAATTTCAATTGGCTCCATATCAAAATCTTCAAACTCTTCCTGCAGTCTAAGCACCCTATCTTCATCGTCTTCATCCCAGTCTATTTCCCCATCATCTTCTAAGATGCTTTCCATTGATTCATTCATATCCTGGGCCAGAGGTATGTTCAAAGTTGTATCCCAGCTGGGAAGTTGTGTGTCACAGCCGGTTATGATTAGTGCGAAACCAAGCAATAGAAGAATTCCGGGTAAGATTTTTTTCTTCATGTTCACCCTCCTGTATTTAGTATATGTAACATTTTAACTAGACTATCTATTCTTTGATGTATTATATCACAACTATTGCTTTTATAAAAGAATATGTGGGGGTTAGCTCAATTATTTAAGCAAAATTTGATTAATTGCTTTATTATTTCAGCAGGAATATTATTGGGTTAACTAGAATCAAATAAAACAGAGGCAGAATAATTTGATTTACAATTAAATTTTTGGTCTGCTGTTTATAATATTAATTTCTTCATTGAAAAATAGTTTAACTTCATTCTGGAGGTAATTTATTGTGAGTAGAATTATGAGAAACACAAAATTTAAAAATATGACTCTCTTTTTTATATTTATATTTTTAACACTGGTTTTAGCTTCCTGTGAGATGTTTTCAGATACAAAAATGTTTGAAGTGGTCTTTAGTGTTGAGGGAGAGGGGAAAATTGAACTGGAGAAGAGTGATGAAATTCGGAAAATAAGTGACGAGAAATATAAATTTACTAGAGATAGTGTGATAAAATTGACAGCCAGACCCGATACTGATTGGGAGTTTGAGCACTGGAAAATAGACGATTATATTACCGACTATGAGAAAGAATTTAGGTTCAAGGTAGAACAGGATAACATAAAAATTGCTGCTGTATTTTCTGAAAAAAATACAGGTTCGCTGGCGGGAGAAGTCGATGTCAAACATAATTTCCCTTTTGCTGGCGAGAATAATATTTTAAACAGTTCAAGTTCAGAAACAGCAATTTCTGGAAACAATAATATTAATAAGAGAAATTTCACTGAGAAAAATAATTCAAAAATACAGGAGAATAACGAGGAATTAATAATAGGTTATAATAAAGAATTATCTCCCCCGGAAATTAAGAGTAAGCTGCAAAACAGGGGGTATGAGGTAATTAAAATAAGGCCGGAGCTTGCTTTTGCAGTTGTTAAAGCCGGTGAAACAGATAAACTGGCATCTGACAAACTTTCAATTCTGACTGCAGAAAGTGATATACGTTATGCTGAGCCTAATTATCGTTTTTACACTCAGGGAACAAAAAGTCCCAATGACGAATTTTTTAATAAACAGTGGCATTACCCTCTTATTCGACTGCCCCAGGCCTGGAATCAGACCACAGGTGATAGTTCTGTAACAGTGGCTGTATTGGATACCGGAGTGAATACAGATCATCCCGATCTGGGGAAAAACATTATAGATTATGCAGGCTATAATGTACTGGAGGACAATTATGACTGGCAGGATAATAATGGTCATGGAACTCATGTGGCTGGAACTATTTCAGCCGATACGGATAACACATTGGGGGCGGCCGGGGTATTATGGGACAGCAGTTTGGTGCCCGTCAAAGTTTTGGGGGATGATGGGATGGGAGACCTTGCTGATATAGCTGCGGGAATTTATTATGCAGCCGGACTCGGTGAAGAAAGTCTGGAGGATGAAGATTTCAGCTCTCTGCCAGAAAATCCCCGACCTGCTGATATAATAAATTTATCTCTAGGGGGGGATAGTGGTTCTCAGCTTCTACGCGAAACTGTGGAGAAGGCAGTTAAAGCCGGAGTAATAATTGTAGCTGCTGCTGGAAATAAAGGCAATAATAAGCTGATGTATCCCGCAGCTTATGAAGAAGTTATTTCCGTGGGAGCAGTGGATTTTAACTATCCTGATGAGCCAGAAATGCCTGATTATTCTAATTACAGCAGTGAACTGGATGTGCTGGCTCCTGGTGGAGATACCAAAGTTGACAGCAATAATAGTGGTGATGTTGATGGAATATTAAGTACTGGTTTGGTGGATGAGGGGTATAATTATCCACTTAAGGAAGGAACATCTATGGCAGCTCCTCATGTTAGTGGTGTGCTGGGATTAATGTTGGCTGAAGGTATTCCCGCCTTTAGAGCCAGAGAAGTCCTGAACAAAACTTCTATGGAGCTAAAACACACTGAATATGGTTCCGGGCTGCTTAATGCTTATTGGGCGATAAACGAAGTGAATAAAATTTCACTATTTCTACAAAATGATCAGGGGGAAATAGAAAAAGAAAAAGATATTTGTTTGACAGACAAAGAATTTAAATGGGATAATATAGTGACCGGGAAATACAAAGTAAAAGCTTTAATAGATGTCAAAGATTCTGGCAAATTAGAGCCTGGTGATTATTTTGCTGAGTCTGAACGAATAGAGATTGAAAAAGGAGATGAGATTGATATATCTTTATTATTGGAAGAATATTTTTGAAGATATTGATTGAGCCTGTAAAAATCCCGGCCTGCTGAGAATATTTACTGGAAATTATCCTGTGTTTTTGTTATAATTGTAATGCAGGAGTATAGATGGTGATTATATCAATCTAAAATTCTAAAATCTAAAATGTTTTAAATCCATATCTTTTATGGAGGTTGGCTTTCTGTGCACATAAAATCAGGGATAAAAGCCGTTTTAACTAAAAACAAATATTTATTAAAGATTGTGCTTATTTTTCTGGGGATATCCCTGTGCTTTTTCGGTGGTGCAAATAATGTGGTTCAGGCTGAGGATGGCCTGGTGGCAAATAACTGGTGGAGAAATCTCCAAACTGCCCAGAGGGATCAAATGTACAATTTGGAGAGAGAGGAGCTCCACCTGCCGGTCAATGAATATCGAAGCTTTTCTGAGGAAGGAAAGGCTAAGCTTTATGATTTAGCAGCACGTTTCGGTGAAGAAGATCCTGAAAATGAACTGGAATTTGATAAATGGCTAACCTCCGATCCGAACGAACAAAAGCAAAATAATTTGTTTTCAGGTGAGGGAGAATTACACATCGATTCTCGCCTGAGTTTAATTGGCGATTCAACATCTGAAGACGGTGATGTCGGTCTTTCAGGTTTTGATCTGCAGTATTCTCTCAATGAGAGCACGACTCTATCAGCAGGAATGGATGGAGTTTTCGAGTCCGGTCTGAAAACTGAGGATCCCCCCGTTGACGCTGACAGGGAGGATTATGATGGGGAAAATAATATTTCAACTTTAGAGGTAAATTTCCCGGCAGATGATAGGGCTGAAACAGAAAATAGGACTAACTGGAACCAGCAATTCGAAGGTGTCGTACTCTCCGAGGACTCCAGTTCCTCAGCTTATGAAGAGGAAAGAGCAGAAAATGAAAGCGGTATTCTCGGCATTACTTATCAACCAACTGATAATATTTCGCTCTCCGCTGATTATATATATTCTAATATTTTCTCGCCTGAACATAGAAGTTCTGCGGCACTGGGGCTGGAATACAATGACCAACTGGGTAATTTTAGGGCGAGATATCAAATCGAAGAAGGAGAGCTGTTATATCAGACAACCACGGATCTGGAATTAGAGGTCATGGATTTTGCCATGCTGTCGGCTTCCTATACACTGCTTGATATGGAAAAGATTGAAGATAAATTGCAGCAGCAGACCAGGGTTGATTTAGGCCTGGACTTTAGTTTTACCGAATTCAGCACTTTTTCCTTTGGTTATCAGTGGCAGGAAAACTATTTAAACATGTTTGATGAAGATGATGGAGATAATGAATCCAATATTCGAGCCAGTTTTACAATAGATTTTTAAGGTGGTTGAGATGGAAAAACTCTTCACAGGATCAATTATTTACGCAAATTTCAGGGCCAAAATAATTATATTCTTATTTGTATTTTCTATATGTGCCGCAGTGTCGATTCCCGCTGCGGCTGAATCTTTTTCTGAAACTTTACAACAGATGGAAGAAACATTGTGGGGAGAGAAGAGTTCGCAGACTGTTGAACGCAGAGTCGAAAGACTTGAATTGCAGCTCTATGGACATATTCGGGAAGGAAAAGTGGAGAATAGAATTGAGTCTTTAGCTGATTATATTTTACCCGGAAGGTCTGCCCCTTCTTTAACTTTTTTGCTTTCCAGTCTGGAAACACATGAATTTGGAGAACCTCAAAAGGGTTCATTGCTGGAGCGGCTGCAAAAACTGGAGGAGAGAAATTTTCCTGAAAGTGAAATTGATTATTCACAAGATCAATCCCCGATAGTACCACGGCTGCATGAATTATTTCAGATTTATGGTGAAAACAATTCAAACAATCCTGCCGACTCAATTCCTACACAAGCTGTTGAGCTTACACCCGGCATGACTTTTTCCGCACATATAAATACAGATGTAAACTCGGGTGATGTACAGACCGGGCGTTTGGTTGATTTCACCCTTGCTGAAGATTTTATTGTCGATGATACACTGGTTTTACCTGCGGGAACAGAAGGCAGAATGAGGGTGAGGTCAGCAGAATCGGCCGGTTATCTGGGAAGGGATGGCAGGTTATATCTCGAAGACCATACACTGCAGTCATTGGATGGTCAGCGCCTGCGGTTCAGTATAGCCAGGCGGGAGCCAGAGGGTTTTGTTGACTCCACTATTCATTTTATAACTAAAAATAGATCTCGCTTTTTTGCCCTGGGGGCAGGTATTGGGGCATCATTAATACTCGATCATCCCGGGGGGATGATTTTCTCCTTTGCTGTGCCCGGAAGGGAGGACAGATTACAGCAATCCCAATCAGTTGAGATGAAAATCACTACAAAAACTGAAGTATATGGTATTCCTTATGAGGAGTATTAAAATAAATGTTTAAAAGTGATACAAATGCAGCCAAAGCAGCTATTGCAATTTATTCTACAATTTTTTTTATGTTTTTCTTTTTTTTGATAAATCCGGGAGTTCAGCCGAAAGAATATTATGACCTCACAGGTGAAAATATCAGCTATGATTATGATACAGGTATTATAAGGGCAGAAGGTAATGTGCAAATAGATAGAGGGGAAATATTAGTTAAGGCTGACAGTATTGAATTTAATGTTTATTCGGGTGATATATTAGCTCAGGGCTCTCCAGTAAAGTTAATAACTCCGGATGAACATATTGAAGGAGATTCCCTCAGGTATAATTTGTTTGAGGGAGAAGGTGAATTAGCGGGGGCCAGAAGTAATATTGAAGATATAAACGTTAAAGGAGATACAATTCGAACTGTTGTGGATAAAGAACACAGTATTGAAGTGGAAAAGGCTACATTAACTCCCTGTAATCTGCCCCAACCTCATTACCGTCTGGAAGTAGAGAGGATTTTATTTTACCCGGGAGATAGGTTAGTAGGTAAAGATGCAACCTTTTTTTGGGGAGAAACTTCTTTGTTTACACTTCCTCGTTATGTTGTAAATTTTGAAAGGGACGAGGAAACGGAGGAGATTAAAACCGCCACTCCTCCTTCACTTTTATATGAGTTCGGCTATGACCGTAAAGACGGCGTATTTGTAGAGTTAGAGTATCCTTACGAAAGGGAAAATTTGATTAATGGTAGTTTTTATTATAGAGATACTACTGCAGCAGGCAGGAAAATTTCTGCTGAAAATGAGCTATTTCTGGGAGATAATATGCAATCTGATTTATATTACAGATATCTAGATGAAGAAACCAGGCTGGAAGAATATGGATTAGAATTTTTTCATGAGCCCAATGACTATTTTTCCAGTGATTTTGGATATGTATTTAGAGAGGATGAGGGAGAAATAACAGAAAATTACTATATTGGTTGGTCTCACCTTATTTCTCCTAAATTAGAATTCGAACAGAGATTGGATTTCACCAGCAGCTGGTTAGAGGGAGAAAAGGAGGATATGGAGCAGGAAAATCCTCTGACCACAACTTTAAGTTATGCAACGGGGAATAGGCGAAAACGGGTTGACTTTCATTATAATTTTTTAGAACAAAATTGGCGCCGGGAATACAGTTATGAACAGGAGTTTCCTCAGAATTTAGAGATGAGTTTTTACCATGATTACCTTGAAAACAACTTAAAGCGTCGCCATTATATTCTTGCTCAGAATATAGGTGATCATAATTATTCTCTTAAATTTCGTGATGGATATGAGACTAATTTTTTACCCTATGCCGAGGTTTTTCTTGATCTGCCGTATAATGTCAAAACAGATATAAAATTCGGGCGGCTGGCTGAAGAAGACAGAGAAGTGGGGCAAATTGTTTTAAATCCCTCCTGGTCAGGCAGCTGGAGCTACAATTCTGATTTGACTTTAACCGCTGATATATCCTATCATCATATTTTTTACAGTCCGCTTTCTCAATCCGACAATTTTAAGGCATTAGCAGCTGATTTGGGATTTGTCTATGAATTTGACATAAATGAACGTGCCAGCATGCAAATTTCCCTTGACCGCAGAGAGAGTATAACTTTTGGTGAAGCTTATCTGGAGCAAGATGAAATAGATGAGAGCCTTTCCTATGAACTTAACAGCAATTTTGATATCATTACAGATTATCCGCACACGGGGGTTGAAGTAAACTTACAGAGTGAGTACAATGTTATCGAAGCTAGCTGGGACCAACTGATCATAGGGATAGAGAGATACTTTGACTGTTATAGATATCAGCTGGAATATGATTTTCAAAGAGATTCATTAAGGGGTGGTATGAGCTTTGATTTTTAAGTATGTTATATAAATTATATAATGATCTCACCCTGAAATATAATTAATAATGGTAATTTGGCTGATTGGATCTCTAATATACCGATGATTATATTTTAAAACCTGTCTAATTCGACTTTGGGCAGTGCAATCATATTGCAACTATATAATATTATTTAGTTATTTATATTTTTTGGCCAGGAAAGTTTAAATAAAAATCGGGAAAAATTTTCAATAGGGAAAACCGTACCCTGATATCTATATAAAAACTACTTTTTAAGGCTGGACTGATATTTATGAAACATCAGAGTTATACCTACATTATAAAGGATTACTTTCCCAGAAGACACTTTAAAACAGTTTTTTTTCTATTTATTTTTTTGCTTCTGTCCTGTGTTTTATTTTCTGTTTCCGCTGAGGATTTTTGGCAGCAGCAGCTGGAAGATGCTAAAAGTGAGTTTGAGAACAATGAATCATTAATTTCTAGTTACCGTCTGGCTGTCAGCAGAGCTAATACGGGTAAGCTGTGGGAAACTCTCGAGATGATTGATGAATTCAAAGATGAATTTAATCTGGAAGAACTGGAAGAAGAAATAAGTTCTGAACTGAGGTTAGTAGAGCTGGGATCAGAGAATTTATTATATCTTAATTACGCGGCATTTTATCACTCAATGAAGGAAGATTTTGAGCGTTCTCTAAAATTTTTTGATAAGATAATAGAAGTTGAAGAAAATAATATATGGCCCTATATTTACAAAGCTATTATACTGCTGGAAGAAAAAGGGGAATACAGTCAATCATCAAAAGTGCTGCAGGAAGCTAAGGAAATTGAGCAGAATGATTATACCCATATACTTCAGGCTTATGTTTATTATAAACAGGGTGATTATTTGCGAGCTGCAAACAGTATGCGTCGAGGCCGAAAAACCTGGGAGGAAATTGAGGAGAGGTTATAGGTGCTTTCAGGATAAAATGCCATATTAACAAGGATTATTGGGATAGAAATAGAACTTGTTAAGTAGCAGGCAAGAAGGTAAAGTATGAGCAAAATAATATATGGTTTTGTCTTGACTATTATATGCCTCTGGCAAAGGAAAGTGCAGGTGGGATTATGCTGGATTTGATTAAAAGAATATATCGAAAGCCAGTTTTAAAAATAGTCGATTTATTACTGTTAAATTTTTGTTTGGCTGCTAGTTATTTTCTGCGTTTTGAAGGAAACTGGCTAAATTATTTTGAACTGTCCTACATACCAGTTATTACGGTTTTGGGTTTAATTGTTTTTAATTTCTCTCAGCTTTATAATCGGCTCTGGCAGTACGCCAGTATAGGTGAGCTGATTTCTGTAATTAAGACAGCTGTGGTAATTAATCTTTTGTTCACAAGCTTTAATTTTTTCTGGCAGCAGCCGCTGCCCCGCAGTATACCTCTGCTCAATATTGTTCTATTGATTTTTGGGCTGGGAGGTATGCGTCTTAGTTTGAGGTTGTTAAGTGATTATTTGGAAAAGAGAGGTCCTGGCAGTAAATCTTTAAGAGACAGGGTTCCCGTGTTGATTGTGGGGGCTGGAGATGCCGGTGAGATGATCATCCGCGAGCTCAACAAACATCCGGAATTTGCTAAAAATGTGGTGGCCCTGGTCGATGATGATCCGAACAAACAGGGGCGCAAACTGCATGGTATTGAAGTTAAGGGGGGAAGAGAAGACCTACCTCAGCTTATAAATGATTATGGTATTGAGGAGGTCATTATTGCTATCCCTTCTGCCCCGGGGAGTGAGGTAAAAGAGATTTTTGATTTAGCCCGTGAGCAGGATGTTAAGGTTAAGACTGTGCCCGGTGTTTATGAATTGCTGAATGGTGATGTCAGCATTGAAGAATTGAGAGAGGTCCAGGTAGAGGACCTGCTGCGCCGGGACCCGGTAGAACTACATACCGAAAATATCTATTCCTATCTGGAAGGAAAAAAAATAATGGTTACAGGGGGAGGAGGTTCTATCGGTTCTGAGCTCTGCCGCCAGGTAGCCGAATATAATCCCCAGAAGCTGTTGGTGCTGGATATATATGAAAATTCCACCTATCTTCTGCTGCGTGAGCTCAGGGAAAAATATCCCGGATTAGAGGTCAAACCTATAATAGCCAATGTACAGGATGAAGAAAGACTGACAGAGGTTTTTAGAGTACATAGACCTGAGGTGGTTTTCCATGCTGCCGCCCATAAACATGTACCTCTAATGGAAAATAATCCCGGGGAAGCGGTGAAAAATAATGTTATAGGTACATACAATACTGCCTGTATGGCCGATAAATATGGAGTGGATAGATTTGTTCAGATTTCTACCGATAAGGCGGTGAATCCTACCAATATTATGGGGGCCAGCAAGCGAGCTGCTGAAATGGTCATTCAGGATATGGACTGTCAATCGGACACCCGCTTTATGGCAGTTCGTTTTGGAAATGTTTTAGGCAGCTGTGGTAGTGTGGTTCCTATCTTCAAGGAACAAATTGCCAATGGCGGTCCAGTTACTGTTACACATAGTGAGGTTAAGCGTTATTTTATGACTATTCCAGAGGCGGCACAGCTGGTGATTCAGGCTGGCTCACAGGGTGATGGTGGTGAAGTTTTTATTCTGGATATGGGTGAGCCGGTTAAGATTATCGATTTAGCCAGGGATTTAATCAGTTTATCCGGTTATAAACCCGGGGAGGATATTGAGATTGAGATAACCGGATTAAGACCGGGAGAAAAATTATTTGAAGAACTGATGAGTGATATTGAGAGCAATCAGGCAACAGAGCACGAACGGATTTATATTAGTGATCTGGAAGATGAGTGTTCACTGGAATTAAATGAAATGATAGAAAGACTGGAAGTCAGGCTGGAAAGTCATGATATTTCCGGGGTAGTACTTGAACTATCAAAAATAGTGGAAAGCTATCAACCCGATGAGCTGCAGCAGAGACGGCTCAAAAAAAGAATTCAATAGAATATTTCGGCCTAAGCAGTCAATATTTTTTTGCCTGATTAGCTTTGGATAAAATGTAAAATTTATAACTGGTACAAAGTTATACAGAGACAATCATCGACAACAAAATAGTCTGAAAGGAGCTGTTTAAATGCGAGCTATTGTGACAGGGGCCGCCGGTTTTATCGGATCTCATCTGGCGGAAAGATTGGTGTCACAGGGTTATGAGGTTATCGGGATAGATTGTTTCAGCGATTATTACCCTCGATGGATCAAGAAAAATAATATAAATAAGCTGCTGCAAAAAGACAATTTTTCTCTGCTGGAACAGAATTTATTAGATCTAAATTTGCAGGAGATTTTAAAGTCCGGAGATTATATTTTTCATCAGGCTGCTCAAGCTGGTGTGAGATCAAGCTGGGGAGATGATTTTGCTATCTACAGCCGCTCCAATATTTTAGCAACACAGCAGCTGCTGGAAGCAAGCAAAAAGGTTGGGGTGGAAAAATTCATTTATGCTTCATCCTCTTCAGTTTATGGAGCTGCTTATAGTATACCTATGTGCGAAGATGATAAAACTCGACCGGTTTCTCCTTATGGTGTTTCTAAACTGGCGGGGGAAAATTTATGTCAGCTTTATAACCATAACTTCGATTTGCCCACCATCTCTCTGCGTTATTTCACCGTTTTCGGGGAAAGACAGAGGCCTGATATGGCTTTTCACATCTTTATTCGCAATATTTTTCAGAATAAAGAGATTAAAATTTTTGGTGATGGCAAACAGTCACGGAACTTTACTTATGTGGGTGATGTGGTGGAGGCCAATTTACTGGCAGCAGAGTCACAGGCTGCTGGCGAGATAATAAATGTTGGCGGCCCCAGCGAAAGGATAACTCTGCTTACAGCTATAGAGACCATAGAAGAAATTTTGGGTGTGAAAGCTGAGCGAAATTACCAGTCTCAGGTCAATGGTGATGTTCTTCATACGGAAGCTGATTTGAGCAAAGCAAAAAACTTACTGGGTTATGAACCTGAAGTAAGTTTAAATAAGGGGCTGGAATGCGAAATCGAGTACATAGAAAAACTATATGATTTTTAAATTAATTTATAAAAAGTGGATCTTCTCCATATCAGTTGGTTGAATATAGTTTTAGTCATTTTCGTAATGCA
>CAYOFJ010000047.1:0-10985 GCA_964403065.1 uncultured Halanaerobiaceae bacterium
ATGAGCATATTTCTCCGGAAAAAGTAGGGAATCAGAGGCGGGTTCTGGTTTCGGAACTATCTGGCAAAAGTAATTTGCTCTATAAGGCAGAAGAACTGGACTTGAATATCAAAGAAAATGGTGAACTGGAGGAAATTTTGGAGAGGGTTAAGAAACTGGAACATGAGGGGTATAATTTTGAGGGGGCTGATGCCTCTTTTAAGCTTTTAATAGAAAGAATGAGAGGTGAGCACACCCGGCTCTTTCAGCTGGAAAATGTTAAGATATTTACTGATAAAACAGGTGAAGGCAAACCTAAATCGGAAGCTATTATTAAAGTTAGAGTAGAAGAGCAAAAAATTCATACTGCAGCAGAGGGAGTTGGACCTGTAAATGCTCTGGATAAAGCTCTGCGTAAAGCTCTAATAAATTTTTATCCAGCATTAGATGATATTTACCTGCTGGATTACAAGGTAAGAGTAATAGACAGCAGTGAAGGCACTGCAGCTCAAGTCAGGGTTTTGGTTAAATCCAGCAATGGCAGTGAGAATTGGGGAACGGTTGGAGTTTCTACCAATATTATAGAAGCCAGCTGGCAGGCTGTAGTTGACAGTGTAGAATATGGAATTAGACTGCAGATGGATAATTTTGAAAAAGCAGCAGTTAAATCTACCTAATTAAGAGGGTGATTATGCCGATGAAAAGTGATGCAGTTACCTCCAGAATTGATAATGCTCCCCAGCGTTCTTTATTTAAAGCTCTGGGTTTTACTGAAGAAGAATTGCAGGCTCCTTTAATTGGGGTGGCTAATTCTTTTAGTGAGCTTATACCCGGGCATAAACATTTAAATCGTATTTCTCGGGCAGTTAAAACCGGTATAAATAGAGCAGGTGGAACACCTTTAGAATTTGGCAGTATAGGTATTTGCGATGGGATTGCAATGGGACATGAAGGGATGCATTTTTCTCTGCCGAGTCGGGAATTGATAGCAGATTCCATTTCATCTGTTGCCCGGGGACATGCTCTAGATGGTCTGGTTTTAATTCCTAACTGTGATAAGATAGTTCCCGGCATGATGATGGCGGCAGTTAGGTTGGATATTCCTTCTGTATTAATTAGTGGTGGTCCCATGATGGCCGGCACGCATAAAGGTGAAAATATAGATTTAAAAACTGTGTTTGAAGGGGTTTCACAGGTTAAATCTGACAGAATGAGCAGGAAGGAGCTTGAGGAAATTGAAGACAAAGCCTGTCCCGGCTGTGGCTCCTGTGCCGGCATGTTTACAGCTAATTCTATGAACTGTCTCAGTGAGGTGCTGGGAATTGCACTGCCGGGAAATGGTACTATTCCTGCGGTTTCAGCTCAGAGGGAAAGACTGGCCAAAAAAACTGGTGAACAAATAGTTGAGCTTTATGAAAAACAGATTACCCCGGATGATATTTTTCAGCGAGAGTCTTTTATAAATGCCTTCACAGTAGATATGGCCCTGGGCTGTTCTACCAATACCGCTCTGCATCTGCCGGCAATTGCCTATGAAGCGGGGATTGATATTGATTTGAGCATTATTAATAGGATAAATGAAGAAGTTCCTCAGCTTTGCAGTTTAAGTCCGGCGGGAAAACATCATATTGAGGATCTGCATCGGGCCGGAGGTGTTCCAGCCGTAATGAAAGAATTAGAGCGCCAAAAACTGCTGCATGGGGATCTATTAACTGTATCGGGTGAGACAATCGGGGAAAATTTAACCGGGACAGAAACACCTGAGGGCAATGTAATTAGAAAAATTGATAATCCTTATAGAGATCAGGGAGGTTTGACTCTGCTCTCGGGGAATTTAGCTCCAGAGGGAAGTATAGTTAAATCAGCTGCTGTGGCACCAGAAATGATGAAACATAAAGGACCGGCAAGAGTTTTTGAAAAGGAAGAGTCAGCCGTTAAAGCCATAAATGAAAATAAAATAAACTCCGGTGATGTTATAGTGATTCGCTATGAAGGACCAAAAGGTGGACCCGGTATGCGGGAAATGCTTACACCTACGGCGGCCTTAGCAGGTGCCGGCCTTGATAAGGAAGTAGCTTTGATTACCGATGGAAGATTTTCCGGGGCCACACGCGGGGCAGCTATAGGCCATATTTCACCTGAAGCTATGGCCGGTGGCCCCCTGGCTGCAGTCCGGGAGGGAGATATTATTTCCTTCGACATATCTGCTCACAAATTACAGGTTGATCTATCCTCGGAGACAATAGAAAATAGGCTGTCGGAGTGGGAAAAGCCTGCTTCCCGGGTTGAAAGCAGATATCTGAAAAAATATGCCTGTATGGTAACTTCAGCCTGCACGGGAGCAGTTATTAAAATGTGATTTTTATTTGAAGTTCTTTTAAATATTCATAAAATATACTAATTTAGGAGTGATGAAGCATGAAAAAAGAAATTCCTGTTAATAAAACCGAAAGACCCAAAAATATTCCCCCTGATGATGAAATTGGCTTTGGCCAGGTTTTTACGGATCATATGTTTGTTATGGATTACAATAAAAAGGAAGGATGGCATGATCCGCGCATAGAACCATATCACGATTTGAAGATTGATCCTGCTTCTTCTTTCTGTCATTATGGGCAGATGACATTTGAAGGCCTTAAAGCTTATAGAGATAAAGAGGGGAAACCTCGTTTATTTCGTCCTCGTAAAAATGGGGAAAGAATGGTAAATTCCAATGAGAGAATGTGCATGCCGAAAATTGACCCGGATTTTTTTGTGAAAGCAATAAAAACCCTGGTACAGGTGGATGAAAAATGGATTCCGGAAAAAGCAGGTACTGCCTTATATATTCGTCCTTTTGTTCTGGGCACAGAAACTTATCTGGGTTTAAAGCCTGCAGATGAATACAAATTTATAATTATCGCTTCTCCAGTAGGACCTTATTATCCGGCAGGGTTGAAACCCACAGAAATTTTAGTGGAAACTGAATATGTTCGGTCGGTACAGGGAGGAACAGGTGCCGCCAAAACTGCTGGCAATTATGCCAAAAGTTTTAAAGCCCAGAGCAGAGCAGCCGAAAAAGGATATGATGGAGTATTATGGCTGGATGGCAGAGAGAAAAAATATGTGGAAGAAGTAGGAGCAATGAATGTTTTCTTTAAAATTGATGATACAGTTGTGACACCTGAGCTGACCGGCACTATACTTCCGGGTATTACCAGGGATTCCATTATTAAAATTTTGCAGGATTGGGGCGAAAATGTAGAGGAAAGGAAAATAACCATTTCTGAAGTGGCAGAAGCATATAAAAACGATAGACTTAAGGAGGCTTTTGGAACTGGAACTGCAGCAGTGGTGGCTCCAATTGGCAAACTACAATGGGAAGATCTAACAATGGAGATAGATTTAGAAGAGCCCGGAGAAACTACAAAAAGTTTATATGATCATTTGACGGGCATTCAGCGGGGCCGGATAGAGGATAAGTTTAATTGGACTATAAAAATATAATATTCTTCTCCAGCCCGGCTAAATTCATACGCGAAAAAATACACAGAATAATAATCACCCTTGATTTATTTAGAAGTTTCTGTTATACTTCACTTTAACAATTTCATACAGTAAAAAGTAGAGAAGGGGTCCAAGTAAGCCCTTTCTGTTTGCGGATATTAGTTATAACAGGAGGGCCGAATTTCACCCTGGAATTGCCGGCTGAAATGACCAGTAAGCTGGGCCGTAATCCGTCGTTATCCGGTGAGGAAGTGATTGCTTCCAAGAAAAGAGTGGACCTGTGTGTATTTAATTAGGTCCAATCAGGTGGTACCGCGATTAAAGTCGTCCTGATAAGGGACGGCTTTTTTTAGTTGGTTAAAACTATAATTTTCAGGGAGGAGTATAAATATGTTGGTTATTTTAAATGCAGATGATGAGAGAGGAAAGCAGGAGCTCACACAGCTGAAAAATCCGGGAGCTGCGAATGATATTCTGCAGGAAGCTTCTTTATTTTAGGTGGTTTAAATGAAGATATTATATCTGGGACCGAAGGGAACTTATACTGCTAGAGCTGCTAAATATTTTTCCAGGAATTATTCTGCTCAAGGGGAGAAATTTGAACTTATTGCCTGTCAAAATATAGGTAAACTGGCTCGAAAAGTTGCACAAAATAAAAACTTAAATGGAGTAATTCCCCTGGAGAATTCTTTGGAAGGCTCAGTGAATGAAACTTTAAATTTATTAGCTCATGAAATTGAAGTCAAAATAAAAGCAGAGATTAATCTTCCCATAACCCACAATTTGATTGGAAAAGCGGAACAGAAATTATATAATATAAACAGAGTTATTTCTCATCCTCAGGCTCTGGCTCAGTGTCGTCAAACTTTGCAGAAAATAATACCGGGAAAAGTGAGCACCGAAAATGCTTCCAGTACGGTCGAAGCGGTAAAAAAACTTAAAAATTTTAATGATGATACGGCTGCTCTGGGATCCAAAGAAGCAGCAAAATTACACGGGTTCAGTATAATTAAAAAAGAAGTACAGGACAGGGAAGATAACTGGACGAGATTTATAGCTATCGGACATAATGATTGTCCCGAACAGAGAAAGAATAAAAAAACCTCTTTAATTTCTATGCCTGTGGAGAACAGACCGGGAATACTCTATGAAATTTTAGAGGAGTTTGCAGTGCGGAATATAAATCTGACCAAAATTGAATCCAGACCCACTCGCAGGGAATTGGGTGAATATTTATTTTTTATTGATTTGCATGGGTCTCGTCAGGAAAAAGAGATTAAAGCTGCTATACAGGGGGTAAGAAAAAAATCTTCTTATCTGCGGTTACTAGGCAGTTACACCACTTATTATCCCCAGGATTGATGAGTTTGTTTTTCATAGTGGTTGAAATTTTATGACAGTAACTGCCTGCAGAAGCTGGCAGCATTACCTTTAGTAATTACAGAAATTTAGAAATGGAGGTTTAAATATTAGATCATGAGTATTTTTGATATCATGGGACCGATTATGATTGGGCCTTCCAGCTCTCATACAGCGGGTGCAGTTAAACTTGGTCAACTGGCTCGTTTTATAGCCGGTGAAAAAGTGCAGAAAGCTAAATTGAAATTACATGGATCCTTTGCCACCACTTATAGAGGACACGGTACTGATAAGGCTTTGGTGGCTGGTTTGCTGGGGTTTGCCCTGGATGATGAGCGAATTCGCCGGGCCTTTAAATATGCTGAGAAAAATGATCTTCAGTATGAGTTCGAACAAATTGATCTGCGGGGAGCACATCCCAATACTGTTATTTTTGAATTATATACCGGTCAGGAAGAGAAATTAACTATTAGAGGCTCCTCTTTAGGAGGGGGAGAGGTAGTTATAAATAGTATTGATGAATATAAAGTTGAAATAACAGGAAAATATGATACGCTGTGGATAGTTCATAAAGATATGCCGGGAATGGTAGGGCGAATAACTTCTTTGCTGGGAAGCTATGATATGAACATAGCAAGTATGAGAAACCAGCGCCGAAAAAAGAGAATGTTTGCCTCTACTATAATAGAACTTGATCAAAGCATATCCGGGGTTCTGCTGGAAAATTTAAAAAACATTCCCGATATTGAATCTGTGCGCAAAATCCCCGGTCTGAATTAATACTGAAATTTATTTGTTTAAGGAGGTCAGTTATAGATGAAATATAATTCTTTAGCAGAATTGAAACAGCTGACAGAGACAGAAGACATATCTATATGGGAAGTAATTATACAGCAAGAAATGTCAGAGGAAGAAGTGTCCCGTCAGGAAATTATCACTGGAGTGGAAGAACAGCTGCAGGTTATGGAACATGCTATAAAAAAAGGAAAAGAAGCTGAACTGGAATCTCCAGGAGGTTTGAGCGGTGGAGATGCCAGCAAACTTGTTAATTCAAAATTTGATCTTGGCTGTGATTTGCACAAAAAAGTGGCAGAAGCGGCCCTGGCCACTGCGGAAGTAAATGCGGGTATGGGGAAAATTGTTGCAGGGCCTACTGCTGGGGCAAGTGGGATAGTTCCGGCAGTTATTGTCTCACTGGCCAGAGAATATAATTTTGAACGTGAGAAGCAGATACAGGGCGTTTTAACAGCAGCAGGCCTGGGAAAAATAGTAGCTAAAAGAGCCACTCTCTCCGGAGCGGCAGGAGGCTGCCAGGCAGAATGTGGTGTTGGTTCTGGCATGGCAGCAGGAGCCGCTGTTGCTATGTTTGTAGAAAATTCTCAGAAGATAATACATGGTTTTGCTCTGGCTTTAAAAAATTTACTGGGCCTGGTATGTGATCCTGTGGCCGGTTTGGTGGAGGTTCCCTGTGTAAAAAGGAATGCTTTTGCTGCCACACATGCTTTGACTGCTGCTAATCTGGCCCTGGCAGGTGTAGAAAGTGTTATCCCACCTGATGAAGTTATTGATGCCATGGCGGAAATAGGCGATTTATTACCTACAAGTTTGAAAGAGACTGCTGAAGCGGGTCTGGCTGCCACCGAAACCGGGCGCAAAATTGAGCAGGATTTATCACAGAATAATTAATCTGCAGTTAAGACGGAATTAATTGCCTGATTGAGATCGGATTTAAGATCTTCGGGATGTTCTATACCGACACTGAGCCGGATTAAACCATCTGCAAGACCGGCTTCCAGACGTTTTTCCCGGGGGATAGAAGCATGTGTCATGACCGCAGGCTGTTCGATAAGACTTTCGATGCCGCCCAGGCTTTCAGCAAGGGTGAATATTTCGGTGGAGGAGCAGACTTCAGCTGTTTTTTCCAGACCGGCATCCAGTTCGAAGCTCAGCATTCCTCCGAAATCTTCCATCTGTTTTGCAGCCAGTTCATGGCCAGGATGTGAGGGTAGCCCGGGATAGTAGACTTTGCTTACCAGCTCATGCCTGTCCAACCAGTTTGCAAGTTTCACCGCATTTTTACAATGTTTATCCATACGTACCGGCAGAGTTTTTATGCCGCGCAAAACCAGAAAACTTTCAAAAGGCCCTGGAGTTGCTCCTACACTGTTCTGATAAAATCCCAATTTTTCGTCAAGGCCGGGGTCTTTAGTAATTAATGCTCCCCCAATTACATCTGAATGCCCTCCCAGATATTTGGTGAGTGAATGAGAAACAATGTCGGCTCCCATATCAAGCGGTTTCTGTAGATATGGGGTGGCAAAAGTATTATCGACAGCACACAGAGCGTTATTTTTATGGGCTATTTTTGCCAGTGATTTTATATTGTTAATTTCCAGCAAAGGGTTGGTGGGAGTTTCCACCCATAATAATTCAGTGTTACTCTGCATGGCATTTTTCACTTTATTGAGATCTGTAGTATCAATAAATGTAAAGGAGAGATCATACTGCTCGTAAACCTGAGCAAATAGACGATGTGTTCCTCCATAAACATCGGAGCCTGCCACAACATGGTCTCCTGCTTCCAGCAAATTTAAAACTGTATTGATAGAAGCCATACCACTGGCAAAAGCCCGCGCCTGCGCTCCATTTTCCAGTTCAGCCAGATTATTCTCCAGAGCTGTACGGGTAGGATTTCCAGTGCGTGAATACTCATAACCTTTGTGCTGGCCGGGACTTTCTTGAATATAGGTGGAATTGGCGTAAATTGGTGTAATAATGGCTCCGGTTTCAGGATCGGGTTTCAGACCACCATGTATTGCTCTGGTAGCAAAATTGTTTTTATTTTCATTTTTCATTATTTATCCACTCCTCATAAGATTTATATATTCCGCGAGAGAGATATCGCTCTCCAGAATCGGGGAATACCGTTACAACGGATTTGAAGGGGACTTCTATTTGCTTATTTTTTATAGCATCGGCAGTTTTGAGAGACGCGGCACTGGCCGCTCCTGAACTGGAAGCCACAATATGTCCTTCTTCCTGAGCCAGTCTTTGAACTTCGGAATGAGCTTCTTTATCGCTTATTTTTATTACCTCATCAACTAATTCAGGTTTGAAAAGTTTGTTGGTGGTTATATCATGAGTGCCGATTCCTTCAATATTGTAATCCGCTTCTTCAGGTTCCTGGTCTAAAAATTTTGAGAAAAGTGATCCCTCCGGCTCCACTGCCGCCACATAAATATCAGGTATTTTTTCGCGCATATATTTTGCTGTGCCCATTAATGTACCTACTGTCCCACAGCCCATAACTATTGCTCCTACTTCACCTGCCAGAGCCTGATAAATTTCCGGAGCGGTGGTTTCATAATGAGCCTCAGCATTTAAAGGATTGGAAAACTGCTGAGGGACCGCTGCATTATCCTGACGGGAAGCTAGTTCATGAGCATGTTCTATTGCTCTGTCCATACCTTCCTTTGTGGGGGTATTGATTACTTCAGCTCCCAGAGCGGCCATTAATTCCTGTTTTTCCTGGCTGAACTTTTCTGGCACCACGAAAACTGCCTCCAGGTCAAGAAGATTAGCAGCTATAGCTATACCAATACCAGTATTACCAGCAGTGGGTTCAATGATGGTCCCCCCTGGATTTATATCACCGCGATCCAGCATCTTTTTTAACATATACATACCTATGCGGTCTTTTACACTGCTGCCCGGATTGAAAGTTTCCACTTTAGCATAAACCGGAACTTCAGCAGGAGATTTATGTAACTTCACCAGGGGTGTCTGTCCCACAGTTTTGAGCAGAGAATTTAGAGGTTGTTTATGGGTTGTCAAAATAGATTCTCTCCTTTCCTGAGTGGGAATATAATTGTTTTTGGTTGCAAGCCTGCTCCAAACTATAAAAATATAGTGTATCAAGGGACTTTTTAACCCGGAATAATAAAACTTGAGTCAATTAATAAGCTTACTGATTTTAGTATAATTTATTGTGAGGAAAAATGCAAAATTTATTTTTCTTTGACAGCTAAAATTAATTGTAATATAATCCAGTTAAGTTATATTGCTGTTTAGAAAACTTTTAAGAAATGTATTTAAATAATATTTTAATCAGGTTAGAAATATCTGGCAAAACCAGATATTCATTATTTAGATTTTTGTAGAGGAGGATAAACAAGTGAGTTATGAGGTTTCTCAGCAGTCTATAAAATTAATCTCGCAGGAACTGGAAATTAGCATAGATCAGATTAATACAGTCATTGATTTGTTAAATTCGGGCAATACTATTCCTTTTTTAGCGCGCTATCGCAAAGAAAATACCGGTGGGCTTGATGAAAATGAACTGCGCGAGCTGGAGGAAAAACTCGATTATGTTAGTAAACTGGAGGAAAAGAAGGCAAATGTAAAAAGTAAAATTGAGGAGCAGGAAAAATTAACGCCTGAACTGGCTGCTAAGATTGAAAATGCGGAAACCCTGCAGGAAGTAGAGGATATATATTATCCCTATAAATCTCGCCGCAAAACCCGGGCGGATAAAGCTGTAGAAAAAGGTTTGAAGCCTTTAGCTGAAAAAATCTGGGAACAGAAGATTTCCCGGGAAGAGTTGTATGAAGCAGCACAAAATTTTGTAGATCCAGAGCAGGAAGTAACAGATGCTGAAGAAGCTCTGGCGGGAGCGAGAGATATTTTAGCTGACAGAATAGCTGCTGATCCAGAACTTAAAACACTTTCTCGTCAGCGATACTGGCAGCGGGCTAAAATTGTCAGTGAAGTGAAAGACGCTGAAAATGATGAGAAAGGTGTTTACGAACAATATTATGACTTTTCTCAGCCGGTAAAAGATATCCCCTCTTTTCGCATACTGGCGCTAAATCGGGGGGAAGAAGAGGAGATATTGTCTGTTAAAGTGAAACCTCCCAAACAAAGCATTGTTAATAGATTGGCCCGGGAAGTAATTATTAAAGAATCTCCCCTGGAAGAGGAATTAAAAGAAATCATAGAAGATGCTTTCGAGCGTCTGCAGGGGCCCTCGCTGGAAAGAGAGGTACGTTCCGATTTGACCGATAAAGCTGAAGCTCATGCCCGAGAAGTATTTGCAGAAAATCTGGAAGCACTGCTCCTTCAACCTCCCCTGCCTGATAAAATAATCATGGGAATCGATCCCGCCTACCGCACCGGATGTAAAATAGCAGTGATCGATACGGAAGGCAATGTGCTGACTACTGGAGAAATTTTCCCGCATGAACCGCGGGCTCAATGGGAAAAATCTCAACAAAAACTTTTGCAACTTGTAGATGATTTTTCAGTCGACGTTATAGCCTGTGGCAATGGAACGGCTTCTCAGGAAACTGAAAAACTTTTAAGTGAATTAAATCAGGCGAGTGAGAAGGAAATTCCCTACACAATAGTGGATGAAGCTGGTGCTTCGGTTTATTCTGCTTCTGAACTGGCCGGTGAAGAGCTTCCCGAACTTGATGTAAGTCTGAGAGGAGCAGTTTCTATTGCCCGCAGACTGCAGGATCCTCTGGCAGAGCTGGTCAAAATTGATCCTCGAGCTGTAGGTGTGGGCCTATATCAACATGATATAGACAGCAGTGATCTTTTGGATGAACTTGAAACTGTAGTAGAATCTGTAGTTAATAGGGTGGGAGTTAATTTGAATACGGCTTCTCCAGTTCTTTTATCCTATGTAGCAGGTATAAATTCCAGTCAGGGCGATAAAATTTGCGATTTTCGAGAGGAAAAAGGAGGTTACACCAGACGCGAGCAGTTACTGGATGTTAAAGGTATTGGTCCTAAAACTTTTGAACAGGCTGCCGGTTTTTTGAGATTAAAAAGTGAGGATGATCCGCTGGCCCGGACTCCCATTCACCCGGAATCATATGAAATTGCGGAGAAATTACTGGCCAGAGTAGATTTAAAACCTTCTGATCTGAGAAATAATGATGATGATTTTCAGGAAGAATTAGCTGAAAAAATTAACCCGCTGCGGACAAAAATTGCAGAAATTTCTCAGGAACTAAATACGGGATTGCCCACCATAAGAGACATTATATCTGCTTTGAAAGCTCCTGAAAGAGATCCCCGTGAAAAAGTTTCCGGTCCGGTATTTAGAACTGAGATTATGGAGCTGGAGGATTTAGAAGAAGGAGAAATTTTACAGG
>CAYOFJ010000048.1:0-10871 GCA_964403065.1 uncultured Halanaerobiaceae bacterium
TGATCAACTAAGTCTTTTCCAGGATCATGGCAGTAATTAAGGAGGTTTACAGCCTTGCCCAGATATGTTTACGATGGCACTTTCACCGGTCTTTTAACTGTAATATATGAGGGTTTTCGCAATAAAGAAGTCCCTCAGAACATAATATCACGCCAGAATTATAATCTTTCGCTGTTCACAGAAGCTGTTGTAATTGAAAGTGAAGAAAAGAAGGCTGATCAGGTTACCTCGGCCATAAAAAATAAAATTTCGCAAAAAGTACATAAAGATATCTATCACGCTTTCCTATCTGAAATCCCGGATATTGAACTAAATATTTATAATTATCTGCTGCTCTGTTTTCAAAACAATGACAGGAGTAAAAATAATCGCCGTTCTGAAGACATAAAAAAAGTAAAGTCAGCCGCCAGCAAAGTCCGCAAAGAAAGGCATCGGTTTAAAGGACTCCTGCGTTTTCGTGAACTGCAGGATGGAACACTGTATGCTCCTTTTAAACCGGATTATAATATAACCGGACTGCTTGCTCCTCACTTTGCCGACCGTCTGGCTACGGAAAATGGGGTTATACATGATAAAAAAAGAGATATAGCAGCATTTTTTGCCAGCGGTGAATGGGAATTGCTGGACAGCAGTAACATTCCCAGCCCTGAAAAGCAAAATTTTGCGGAAAAAGAAGAAAATTATCAGCAACTATGGCAGAACTTTTTTGACAATATTGCCATCGAAGAACGCAAAAATCTCCAACTTCAAAAGAGCCTTATGCCCAAAAAATACTGGGAATTTTTAATAGAAAAATAAATCCCCCTGTTTAACCAGGGGGTAAAAACTTTTATATGCAGTATAACTTTAGCCACACTAATTTTAATTGGAAAATATAATGTTTTATTCACAATAAATTTTATCTTATCATTTTATTTAAGCCGCCGAATCAGATTCCCGACTAAATTCTATGACAAAATCGTCTTCCTGCCCGGAGTAATCTATTTTCACTATCTGCTCTGTTTTTACATCTTTTTCTAAAAGCTCCAGCGCCAGCTTATCCTTAATCTCACTCTGAATAACTCTTTCCAGGGGTCTGGCACCAAAGGCAGGATCATACCCCAGTTCTGCCAGCTTATCCCGGGCAATATCGGTTATCCGCAGTTTTAACTCCTGTTCTTCAGCTACCTGTTCTTCCAGCTCGGCAATTTTTATATCAACTATCTTACGCAGATGCTCTCTTGTCAGATTGTGGAAGATAATTTTGTCATCTATTCTGTTAAGAAATTCAGGTCTGAACTGCTGTTTCAATGCTTCGTTAACTCTCTCTTCAATTTCATCTTTTTCCTGTAAATCCTGAATATATTGTGAGCCAATATTGGAGGTCATTATAATTATGGTGTTGCGAAAGTCCACCTGTTTGCCCTGACTGTCGGTTAAAATTCCGTCATCCATTATCTGTAGTAGTATATTGTAAACATCGGTGTGAGCTTTTTCTATTTCATCCAGCAGTATGACAGAATAAGGTTGTCTTCTCACCTGTTCGGTTAACTGTCCTCCTTCTTCATATCCTACATATCCTGGAGGAGAACCTATCAATTTAGCTACAGCATGTCTTTCCATATATTCAGACATATCCAGCCTGATCATATTCTTTTCACTGTCGAATAATTGAGCTGCCAGAGTCTTGGCCAATTCTGTCTTGCCTACTCCAGTAGGCCCCATAAACATGAACGTTCCCAGGGGGCTTTCCCGAGACTGTAACCCGGTACGAGAACGCCTTATAGAATTGCTGACAGCGTTAATAGCCTCGCTTTGCCCTACAACCCTCTGCGACAGCTGTTCTTCCAGATTGATTAATTTTTCCTTTTCCGACTGCAGCAGCTTTTGCACGGGAATTTCAGTCCAGGAAGCAACTATCTCTGCAATATCTTCTTCTGTTACTTCCTCTCTTATCATTTCTCTGCTGCTGCCCATCTCTTCTATTTGCTCGGAAATTTCTTCCAGCTCTTTTTCCAGTTCGTTCAACCTGCCATAACGCAGTCTGGCAGCCTCTTCATAATCGGCCTCTCTTTCTGCATTTTCTGCCCTGTGCTTGACCTTATCGATTTCTTCCTTTACTTCCTGCCTGCGTTCCACAAGTTCTTTTTCTTCATGCCAGCTTTCCATAAGCGGGTCTCTCTGAGCTTTAATTTCCTCTATCTCTTCATCTAATTCTTCCAGTTCTTCTGCCACTTCTTCCGGATCTTCCTCATTTTTCAGCATTTCTCTTTCAGTTTCCAGCCGGCGGAGACGTCTATTCAATTCATCGATCTCTAAAGGCATAGAATCTATATCAATTTTTACTTTAGCTGCCGCTTCATCCACTAAATCTATAGACTTATCGGGCTGAAATCTTTCAGTTAAATAGCGCTCCGAAAGCTTGGCAGCGGATTCCAGAGCATTATCTTTTATACGAACTCCGTGATGAATTTCATACTTCTCTTTAAGACCGCGCAAAATGGAAATTGTATCTTCCACAGAAGGTTCAGAAATCCTAACAGGCTGAAAGCGTCTCTCCAGAGCGGCATCCTTTTCAATGTGCTCACGATATTCGTCTACAGTAGTAGCCCCTACACAGTGCAGTTCACCTCGGGCCAGAGCGGGTTTGAGTAAATTAGAAGCATCTACCGCTCCTTCGCTTGAGCCTGCACCTACAATTGTGTGCATCTCGTCGATAAAGACAATAATTTGACCTTCAGCAGCTTTTATTTCTTTTAGGATTGATTTAAGTCGATCTTCAAACTCACCTCTGTACTTGGTACCGGCAATAAGTGAACCCATATCCAGCTGGATTATCTTCTTATTTTTAAGAACTTCGGGTACATCTTCACTTACTATACGCTGAGCCAGTCCTTCTACAATGGCCGTCTTACCTACCCCCGGGTCACCAATTAGAACCGGATTATTTTTGCGCCGACGAGAAAGAACCTGCATAACTCTCCGAATTCTCTCATCTCGGCCAATAACAGGATCAAGATCACCTTCCCGGGCCATTTCGGTTATATCTATAGTATACTGCTCCAGCACATTATACTGATCCTCCGCGTTCTGGCTATCTGCCCGGGACCCAGAACGCAGTTCTTCAATCGCCTGTCTTAGTTTTTCGCTATCTATCTTTTTTCTCTGCAGCAGTTTTCCGGCTTTACTGTCACTTGCAACCAAACCCAGCAGCATATGCTCAGAGGAGATATAATCATCTCCCATCTGGCTGGATTCCTGTCGGGCCTGCTGCATAACCGAACTCATCTTCCCGGACATATAAACCCTTGTTCCACCATCGTCATATACCCGGGGCAAACCGGAAATTAACTCTCCGACATCTGATTTTAATTGTTCGATATTCAGATCGAACTCATTCAATAGAGGTTTTATTATACCATCGTCCTCTTCCAGCATTGCCTGCAAAAGATGGGCGGGATATATTTCCTGATTATTATTATCCATTGCTAACTGCTGTGCTTCTGACAATAATTGTTGAGCTCTGTGCGTAAAATCATCCATCTTCATGAAACATCACCTCAAATACGATATTATTTTGTAGTGAAATTAGAGAAAACAACCAAATCTTTCTTCAATCACTATTTTATAATAAAGGTCAGAGAAAGTCAAATATAAAAATTTCATGTGAACTAAACTTCATAGCTTCCAATAATAAGTATTATGAAGACAAACAAAAACAAGTTTCACCAAATGATTGTGAGAAGAATCTTTTTTAGAGGAAATTATTCCGAAAAATTATTTTCAGAAAAAATTTGTTGGCAGGCATTTTTAACCAGCTCCGGAACAACCTCTAAACTGTAGTTTAATTCCAGCCTCTCAGTATGTTTATGGGCGTCTTTCCCGTCTACACTTATATTCATCAAAGGTAGGTCCAGATCCGCAATTTTGCTTACAGGCAAAGTATATCCCCTTTCCCACAAAGGCAAATTATTAGCAAGAACCTCCGAATAACTGTCCAGTTTGCTGTCCAGACGACAGTAACTCAAATCTGATATGCCCGGAAAAACTGGAAATACCTCAACCTGATAACCCCGGTCCCGCGCATTTTCTGCCAGGTTTTCCGCCAAATTTCTGAACGATATGTCCCTTTCCTTATTATTTTGTGAAACCACAGGGGGATAATAAGGTGGAGCAAAACCTATTACAACTCCCACTCCATTTACATCAACAAAATCATTAATTTTATCAGCTATCTGTAAACATATTTCCTGTTCTTCAATTTGTCCCTGTTTTTCTGTTATTAATCCTTTTATGGCTGTTTGCACCTGTCCCTTTTTATTTTTTTTCGCCTCCTGCAAAAATTCTTCGTAAGTCATAACCCATCCTTCAGTTTTTTTCATCACAGAATCCGGCAAATTATGTCCTGATAAATACTCCAATTTTCTGGATTCAAATTTCCCTAATACTCTATCAAGCACTCGACTGGCAAGACTTTTCATCTCCTGCAAAATTTCTTCGGGACTGCTTGTAAGCAGATTGATATTGAAATAACCGCCTGCCGTATGGGGAATCTGGGCAGAATAATATCTCTTGTTATCTCTAGCTTTCAGACAGGTTGGTGGGGGAGCGGTAAAAGCTGTCACCTCATCACAGTATCTTAGGTTTCCCTCCAGTTCCCTTATTAATTCCGCCATAAGGAGATTAGCATTGAGGCCGCTCAAAACATCACCAACGTGTGTTTCCAATCCCCGGCAGTAAAAAAATATCACACTTTTACCCATGGAACCTGTGTAAATATAATTGCCATCATCCCCTGGAAAAGCTGGAAAAGTAGGTTCACAATTTATAACTCCCTGTAAATTTAGCTTATATTTAGCCTTTAATCTGGTTATCAGGTCCACTGCTGCCAGCATACCCCGGGATGATGTCTCCTCGTCGGGAACTGAGACAAACAGCAAATTTCCAGAAAAATCACTACTGGAAAAAGCTTTCATCACTCCCAGCTGAATAGCGATACCTGCCTTCATATCAGCTACTCCCCTACCATACAAATAATTTTTGTCTTTCTCAACTTTTTCAGTTTTATTTTCTTCTCTCAATTTAGCTGTCAACTTTTTCGGAGCAAATGCCAGATCTTTATTCTGTCCATAATCAAGAACATCAACCACATCGTGGTGATTCAATAAAATAACTGTTTTATCATTTTGGCTTCTGCCAGTTGCAGAATCTTTACCTTCGACCATCCCAGCAATTACTTCTCGTTCCAGGCTGTCATCCGGAAGTTTTTCGCGAAAAATTTTATCGTCAGAAATTATTTCTTTTAGTTTATCCACCAGCTTGCGCTCAATTTTCCTTTCCTGCTCTGTGTTTGATAGGGAAGGTACAGAGGCTAATTCCAGCAATGTTTTTTTAACATAGTTATGAGAAATTTCCTGCATAAAATCCTCCTTCCAAATTTAATTTTATCCCCAGCTCAACCCTAAAATCCTGGGAATCCACAGGGTCAACTCGGGCAGATAAGATATTAACAACAGGGCGACAATTTGAGCTGCCAGAAAAGGCACAACTTCTTTCATCGCTCTTTCATAAGGAACTTCACCTATCTGTGAAGCAACCATTAGAGTCATGCCCATAGGTGGTGTAGCGTTGCCTATATTGACATTTACCATCATGACCATAGCAAAATGAAGCGGATCAAAACCAAGCTGCACCATGATAGGCGTAATAATCGGTGCCAGGATAACTACTGCCGGTCCTATATCTAAAAACATGCCCACTATCAAAAAAAGTATATTTATCATCAACAGAATTAAAATTTCGTTACTGGTAACACCCAGAAAAAATTCTGCCATCATTCTGGTTAAACCTGTGTAAGTTATTACCCAGCCTAAAATGTTGGCCGCCCCCAGCAGAAAGAAAACTATCCCTGACAGATTTACAGTATTAAAAAGAGACTCTTTTATATCTTTCAGACTCAAACTCCTGTAAATAAAAAAACCAACAAACAATGCATAAAGAGCAGCTATGGCTCCCGCTTCCGTGATCGTTGTAAGTCCGGTCAAAATAGCTCCCAGAATAATCACCGGGGTTAACAGGGCCCAGATGGCTTCGCGAAAAGCCTGAAATATTTCCCGCAGACTGAATTTTCTTTCCTGGGCATAATTTCTTCTAATACTGATAATACTACTCATTACAAGCAAAGAAATTCCTATTATGATACCTGGCATTATACCGGCTGCAAACATAGAAATTACAGAAACTTCGGCAAACATACTGGCATAAACTATCATAATTAAACTGGGGGGAATAATTGGCCCAATAACAGAAGAGGAGGCGGTAACAGCAGCACTATAAGCAGCCCCATAACCTTTCTTTTTCATAGCTGGAATGAGAATATTCCCTACAGCAGCTGTATCTGTTACAGCAGTTCCGGTCAAACCGGCAAATAACATACTGGTGCCAATATTTACATGAGAAAGCCCCCCTCGATATCTTCCCATTATGCTGAGGGCAAAATTTATAATTTTGTCAGTCATACCACTGCGATTTAATACCTCTGAACATAAGATAAATAGCGGAATAGAAATTAAAATAAAGTCCGACATTCCAGCCAGCAATCTTGTAGGAACTATAGTAAGAAAGCTAAAACCACCACGCAAAAATAATCCCCAGGCTCCGGCCAGACCGATAGTATAGGCGATGGGCACTCCAATAACAATTAAAATAAAAAAAACCACTAACACTGTGATCATCATAAGAATTTGCTCCTTCCCAAATCAATAAAATTCTCCAGTTTATAACTTCAATTTGGATTCATCTACTTCTATATCCACTTCGGTGTAATCTTTTTCCCGGGCTGCTTTAATTAAATATGGCACACCAGCAATATGGATAAGCTGCAGAAGTGCTCCAAAAGGAATGGCAGCATTGAGCCAGCGGTAACTGATCCGGGTCCGGGCAGTAATCATATACATGTCTCTGGCCAGAATTGTCTGCCACAAACCATACCAGAACAAAATTACGACAAACACTAAAACAAAGAAATAACCGACATATCTCAAAACAATTTCCCATTTTTCGGGTAATACATTGATGAAACCTTCTACCCCCATATGCTGACCGCGTTTTAAACTTGTTGCTATACCTATTGAGGCAGACCAGATCATAAAAATTCTTCCCACCGGTAAAGGCCATGGCCGGGGATTTTGCAGTATATAACGAAAAAAAGCTCCGTATAATGAAACAAATAGAATACCAAGGATCATGGCACCAGCCAGATATAGTGAAATTTTATCAACTCTGTCACTAAAATACTTTAGTTTTGCCAGCAATATCTTACCTCCTTCCAAATTTAATTTCCCCGCAGCCCTGTTTTGACTGCGGGGAAGTGAGTTCAATAACTAATTAATTTCTCTCCCGGCCCAGTCTGTATAATATATCCTCATCTGCCGCTCGAGCACTTGCTTCCACGGCCTGCCAAAATTCTTCCAGCAAACTCTCTTCCACACCGAAATCTTCTACAATCCACTGGCGGAAAGCAGGCTGCAAAATTTCAGCCCATTCTTCTTCTATTTCTGGGGTAGGAATGTAAGAGTCTTCATATTTAGGAGCATCATCCCTCCAGTAAAGCAGTGACCGCTGAGCATCAACACCACGGGCCACACCGATGGCTTCCTGTGAAGTCTTTAAAATGATATCCTGATACTCTTCTGGAAGCTCTTTGAACCATCTATCACTTACCGTCCAAACTGCTGTATTGTACACAAATGGAATCCAGGAGGTGTAGTCGGTAACTTCCCAGAATTGTGCATAGTTATTTACTGAAGGTGCATTAAACTGCCCCTCAGCCACTCCACTTCCCAGAGCAGTTACTACATCACCCCAGGCTAGAGGCACAGCGCTAGCTCCCAGAGCTTCTATCATAGCAATATGGGCCGGATTTTCTTCAGTTCTAATCAGCAATCCTTCCATATCATCAGGAGTTTGAATCAACCGCCGATCATTGGTAAAAGCAACAAGTCCCCCACCATCATCGTAAATACCCAGCATTCTCAGACCTGTTTCTTTGCGGGCATCATCCATAAATTCCGCGAAATACTCGCTGTCAAAAAAATTCCAGGCCGTATGATAATCCGGAAATAAAAAAGGAGAAGTCATAAGCTGATATTCTTCATAAAATGAAGAAAAAGAACCGGCGTAAAGAATTGCTGACTGAATGGTATCGCCTGGTATCGTTTCTCGAGTATATTCCTCCGGGGTCCCCAGCACCCCGTCCCCCATTATCTCAACTTTTACTGCTCCATCAGTTCGTGCTTCTACATTTGTTTTAAAATATTCCAGTGAAGCCTGCATTCCCTGCTCAACTGGATCTGTAATAGAATAGTGTGAAATCACCATCTCATAATCCTGAGCCCTTACTAATTCCGCAAGTCCCAAAACGGCTGAAAAAATAAAAACAAATGACAGTAATACCACCAAAATCTTTTTCATTTTTTCCCTCTCCAATACTAATTATTTTAAAACTAAAGAATATATTATATAGTTCACCACCTGCAAGAAATAACCTTTAAATTATTAGATTATAAAATTATTATTTCAATAAAAAAACCGAGGCTGTTAACCCCGGTTAAATTATACTCAAAAACTTTACAACTGCATCACTTTTTGATCATCTCAAATTTTCTCAGCCCATTCCAGCAGCAGATCAGTCGTATATTCACCTAAAACTGCTATATCCTCGGTGTGAAGCTTTATCATAATGGAGGAATCGAAAGCCAGATTGGCTCCACCTGTAATTTCTTCATCACCCCGCCAGAGCAAATAAATAAGAGGCACACCCGGCAGAGGATATAACTTAAAACCAATATCGGCTTGATCAATAAATTCTGCTCCCAATTCTCCGGCAGCTTCCTCTAATATTTTAGGTGCTTCCCCCATCTTCTCGGCCAGAGGTTCAATGGCCTGGCGGTGAAAAGGACCGGAATAAGGTGGACCATCGGGCAAATCCTGCATGGTGACCATTTTTCCACTGGGCGGGCAGTCATTACCATTAAGTAAAAAATGCAAAAATATAATTTCCATGCCTCTATTAATAGGTATATCAGCCCGGGAATCATCTATTTGTCCGGAAGGATAATGTATAAAATAGGTCCGATCAAAAGAAGTTATTTCGAACTGAGATGCTTCACTATCATAATTAAGGCCCGTCCGCTGGACTATCTCTTCGGGATCTGACTGCTGCAGCTGATTTTTTGCCCGCTCCAGAGCAGGTTGATAACTTTCTTTTTCACCTTCATCATAAACTAAAATTTTAGTTTCCCCCCTGCTGTAAAATTTCTAATTCATGTATTAAAACATCACTTACCACGCGCTCAGTTTCATATCGATCATAAAAATCATCAACTTCACCGGAAATTCTTTCAATTTCAACCTGATCATCAACAATCAATTCTCCGGAAGACTTTAAATTCCTGGCCACTTCTTCCCTTTCAGCCTCTGCTAGAGAATCAAGCATCATTTTAATTCTCATTTCATTAAAACTTTCTATAAAACCCGTCAGATATATCTCTTTTTCCTGCTGGTCATATTCCTGCCATTCCTCCCCTGTCACATTTGTTTCTGCCTGAACCATTAGAGAAAATGCGAAAACCATAACCAGAATTAAACTACCGGTAAATATTGTTTTTAAGGTTTTATTAACCTGTAATTTGTTAAACATATTAATATATCATTCCCTCCTGTTTAAAATTGTTGCCTTTGCTATTTAATTTATTTGAAAAAGTAATAGCCCACATAATTTGTTCCATATATTAGGCCGAATTCCTGTTTTAAATTAAGTCTGGTTTGAATTTTTTTGTAGTAACCACCAGCATAAATAAATTTTTGGGCAAAATCCAAGTCCGACTAAATTCAGTCATAATTTTTCTTTGTTATTACTTACCGGGGGCACTATTCAATTTTACTAAATCCCCATTTATTTCCAGACCAGCTTTATTACTATGGCCGGCAAACAATTCTTCTCCCTGTTTTTTATCTTCTAAAATTACTGAAATTTCTGCTCCTAAGGTTTCACGCACATTTTGCTTCATGCTTTCTCTATAAGGACCGATAAGTTCAACCCAATCATCAGCGGCCGCCTCTATTTGAAGCTGATATTTACCTTTGCTTAATTTCATCTTTATCCTGTTACTTTTTATTTTCGCAAAATCTAATGTCGCCCTGTTATAAGTGGTAAAAGTATAAAATTTGCCTTCTCTATGCAAACCTATAATATAACCTCGTAACTCTCTGCCTCTCCAGGGCACCATGGCAAGTGAGGCAAATAATGAAGTCCCCGATTCTTTAAAATGATTGCACTGCAACCAGACCCAGGCCTGGGGAAATGATTCACCCCAGTCTTTTTCCAGATAACCCCTGCCTTCACTGAAATCGTAAGAATTTCCGTCTATACATAATTGCCCCTCTATTTCATGATCAAAACTCAATACACCGTGATAACACTCCATAAAAGGCATATAGGCATACCAGCCCATTGCTCCCGGAGACAGTAGTTTAACCGGCCAGGGCTTTAATTGCGTAAACTTCAATTCTCCGTCCAGTTTCTGTATATGATTATCTATATCTAATTTAATCTTATTGCGAGAAAAATAATTATCTCCTATTTCAACTTCGAACTTTTTCCTGTCAGCTGTAAAAGCTTCCCGGGGAAATTTGTGATAAAATGGTTTTTGCTTATTATTCATATGGAGCTGAATAAATGAATGAGATCTTTCCTCATCATTTGTGTTTATATAAATGGCTGGAATTAGTGCGCATACATTCTCCCCTTCTTTATCGGCTATTTTATAATACCAGCCTTCGAAAAAATTTTGTCCTCGCCCGGGTCCATGGTAAACCCCGGGATTAAATAT